>JBBINX010000080.1:0-9529 GCA_037443685.1 Ignavibacteriales bacterium | reverse complement strand
ACATCAGTTTAATCTGTGTCATCAGTGGTCTATTTTGTGTTTTGCGTAACATCAGATTATAAATATTATTAAATCAATCGCCAAACGAAGTTCCAACCGAACGTGCTGCAGTAATAAGTTGGGAATCGGTTGAAACGAGTCTTAATTTTCCGATAGCATCAGCGATGGGAACTGTAACTACTTCGCGTCGTTGTAAACTAACCATTACGTCGAACTCACCGTGTGAAGCAGATTGAAGTGCAATAGCTCCAAACCTCGTGCCTAATATTCTGTCGTAGGGAGTCGGACTGCCGCCTCTCTGAACATGACCCAAAACAGTTACACGAGTTTCGAGTCCTGTCTCATCAAATATTTTTTTTCCGACTAAATCGCCTATTCCACCTAATCGTACCGGATCAGTTCGTTTACCATCTAATTCTTTTATTACAACCTCACCGTCAGTGGGTTTTGCCCCTTCGGCGACACAGATGATACTGAATTTCGCCCCTTTACTTCGTTTCAGAACTGAATCATAAATTTTATCCCACTTGAAAGGAATTTCAGGTATAAGAATAATATCGGCTCCTCCCGCAACACCAGCACCGAGTGCAATCCATCCAGCGTATCTGCCCATCGTTTCTACAACCATGACGCGATGATGTGAAGATGCTGTGGTTTGTAAACGGTCGATAGCTTCGGTCGCTACGGCTCGTGCCGAGTCGTGGCCAAAAGTAATATCGGTCGCATTTAAATCGTTGTCTATTGTTTTCGGAACACCAATTATTCGCATTCCCATTTGACCGAATTTATGTGAGATATGCATTGTACCGTCACCACCGATTGCTATAAGTACATCAAGCTGCCAATTCCGATAATTTTCGAGAGCTTGTTGTGATGCGTCTATAATTCGGACACCACTTGGTCCTTCAACCGGATATTGAAAAGGGTTACCTTTATTCGATGTGCCGAGTATGGTTCCACCGACGTTAATAATTCCGGTAACGTCTAAAGGAGACAATTCCCGCATCCGACCTTCGACGAGCCCTTCAAATCCGTCTAAAATACCTATGACTTTTGAGTTGAAAAAATTCATTGCCGGTTTAGCAATACTACGAATTACTGCATTAAGTCCGGGACAGTCACCACCGCCGGTTAAAATTCCTATTCTTTTTAACTGAATATCTTTCATCTTTCCTTCCTATGTTGTGTTAATATCTCCATAATACTCCTATCCCGTCGTTACGTATAATTTCTTCAGGCATGTGATGGGATATGATATTAAGTTGTGTTTTATATTTGCGTAACAATGGTGGCAAAAGTGATTTCATTGAACCCATGCGTAAATTCTTCGATGAACACTTTGTACATACAACCGAATCATTTGGCAACACATAAGTACAATCTCTACACTCTAAAAGTATTATATCTAAATTATGTTTGATAGCTATAGTACCTGCTCTACCTTCTTGTAAAATTCGTAAAGCTTGTTTAAGTCCTAAACTTGCTGTAGAATTTTGACCGCTTTTGTTATTGATTTCGTCTATAAGCTTTTCTTCCAATTTCTTTTCATGTTCTTTAAAAATGTTTTGCGCTGAAGTTATTAAATCGTTAATGTTTGATTCTTTGGTAGTCGTGATTTTTCCGATGATCTTGGTGCCGTTCATAAAGATGCATTTTTGGTATAGGTCAGTTTGTGAGTCTGTTCCTGCTATTACAATCTCTTTCACTCCGAATAATTTTTTAATCTTCTCGATTGCAGAAGATGAACTTTTCCAGAATTTTTGAACTTCTTCTGAGATATGGCGTTCAACGATTTCTTTCTGGTCGCCGCCGCGTAAACCGGGTATTGCTTTTTCACGTAAAATTGTTTCTGATTTCAAGTGTTTAACTTGCCAGGCAAGTGTATCTTTACTGATATTTTCTTCCCATTCATCAATTATTTCATTTAAACCAATGACAAAAAAATGTAATTTTTCGGAAGTTACTTTTACTATTCCATAATTTCTGTACTCTTCCAATATCCAATCTATCTGACCAACGCTGGGTTTGCCCCACCAGACTTCATTCGTAATTTTAACTTTTGGCTGTGTGATCTCAAATAAATCATCGCTGGCAAATATAATCAAAGATTTACCTGTTGATATACAATGTTTAGCTTCTTCTAAAACTTTGGTTTGTAACACATCAAACCCTTTTTGCAGTTCTGGAGATATATCTTTTCGTGTGGTTTTCAGTGAGTCCTTTAGCCAAATCTTTGCTGCCGAACGATTCCACCCAACAACTGTCGGGTCAGTATCAATGTAAACACTTAAGACATTGTCCGAATTAACAAAGATCATTTTTTCATATAAAGCTTTTAATTTTAACACGGTCGTTTCTCCTTAAATTAAATAATTTATTTTGTAATCCAAAAACTTTTCTTCTTCCACAACATCAAAATCTCTTTCCCAATTCGAGGTTTGATAGAAGATTTAGGAATTTCAGAATGAATTAAAGAGAATGCTTCATTGAAGTACAAAGTAAGTTCGTCAACATCCACGGTAAAGGGTGGTCCGCCTTCTCTTTTGTCTAGGGGAAAAAACAAACCAATAAGAATACCTCCGGGTTTTAATATGGCTTGAATATTGCCAACATATTCTTTACGTCGTGCTGGGTCAATAGCACAGTAAGTAACATAATCCAATGCGAAGTCAAATTTATTTAAAAGTCGGCCGGGAAGTTCAAATAAATCAACCATATAAGAAGTTATATGTACTCTTGATATTTTTGCTAACTTGAGTGTGTCTTGAATGGCCTGCGGTGCAATATCGATTGCAGTAACGTCGTAACCAGCTTTCGCGAATAAAACGGCATCGTGTCCCTTACCGCAACCTAATACTATAATCTTACCGACTTCGCCAAGTTTACCCGACATAATTAATTGCTCGAATACCGGTGTAGCAGTACCTAAATCCCAGTTTGTTTCATTCTTCTCGTAGCGCGACTGCCAATATTTTTGTGTTTTGATATCCATTATTATTCTTAAAAATAATTATTTTCTAAAACTGTATCTTTCCGGCATATTTTAATGAATTTACAGTGTCTACATGATACTTCGATTTTATCTTCTGTTGTAATTTCAAATTTTCCAGCGGCTATCGCATCTACATAATTATTTATATACTGAATTGAATTGTTTATAACTTCGTGTAATGCTGTATCGTCCTCTAACAACGTTTGCTTACTCTTGAGAAAAGCTTTACCACTTAATTCTTTATTGCCTATGGAAACTTTTTCTTCTACGTTAGTCCCAAGTAAGTAATAAATTCCTGCAGCCGGTTTTACAGCTTTATTGACATTTGCTAATACTTTTTCAATTACGTAAAGATATATAGGCAACTGTAAGCTCAAACCGTTGATAACGTCGGAGAGAGACGATATATTTTTACCGGTTTTGTAGTCGATAATTGTAAAGTAATCTTTTCCTACATCTACTCTATCTACTTTACCACGGATTTTTATATTCCCGACCTGTACAGCTTCGCTGACATCCAGCTCTTTATCCGAAATCTGTCTGTTACCGACTCGCGGTCCGAATGCAACTTCGAAATATGATGGTACAACATCTAACTGCCGACCTTGTTCGTTTTTTAAAAACTCAGGAATTATTCCTGTTCGTTTCTCGGTTCCGAGTATTAGCTCTTTCTCTAAAAAGTGGAAAATGTCTGTCTGTGGTAATGAATCTAATTTTCGTTTAGTGATCTCTAATAATCTGCATAAAGCTTCATCGAATTGAGCCTGGCTGCAGTCAAATATATGTGGGAGTTTTTTTTCTCTTCGTTCCGTGTAAAATTCAAACAAAACTTCGTGTAATATACTTCCTTTTTCGAGTGCTGTCATGCCTTCTTCAAATTCTTCGACTACGGTTAAATGTAAAATATTGTCTAAGAAATATTGAAATGGGCAAGCTGCATATTTTTCTAATTGAGAAACAGAATAAGTTTTATTCTTCGCATTTATTAGAGCTTCACGTGAACGTCCAGTAACTGAATCGAATATTAACCCACGATACTCTCTCATAATCCCCGAATTTAACCTATTTGCTTCAACTTCAATCGCAAAGTAAATGTATTTTATAAGGTTCAAGATTCTCTCGTCGAATTGATTCACTGTTTCGGGCTTAATACCGATTTTTGCATTCCGTCCGAGAATCTGTAATAATTCGTCTTCGCAATAAACAGCTGAATTTAATTCAAACGGAAACTCTTTTCGCCAGTCGTTGCATATAATAATTTTTAAGATAGAGCCGACAAACGACGAAGGTACCATCTCGAGTTCCCCATCTTTATTAGGATAAGATAAGTAAAGTTTTTCCGTAAAATTTGTTATGCATTGATGAAAGAGATAACGATTTTCTGTTAAGTGGTAGAGCTCTTTTTTATACTGTCTTGATTTACTGTAAAAAATTTCAGGTTTGTAAACTGAAGGAAATTCACCATCCACTAAACCAGCAACAAACATAATTTCAAAGTCAAGCCCGCGTGTTTCTTCTAAAGAAGTTACATAAACGCCGTATCCATATTTCTGACGGATATTGTAACGGGTTTGAGATACGGCTTCTTTTAATTTAGTGATATAGAAATTTAACGGTTGTGGCTCGGTATCTTTGTTTTGAAATTTTAGGAGGCCGATGATCTCGTCAACAACATCTAAAAACTTTTGATATGCACGAGTATCTTTTTCAGTTTGTTGTTTAAGAATTGGATCACCGTTGATCTGAAAGGTTAAACTTTTTATTATATTCTGTTGAATATCAAGTTCGGATAGCAATTCACTAAGATGTGTCTTAAATTGTACCGGAGTCATATCTGCCCCGAAACGTTGAAGCAGTTTTTCGATTGTCGATATGTCGTTTACACTTTTTGTGAGGGACAAGATTTCTTTTTTGCGTTGCTGTAATTCGAATTCATCAGTAATTGTCCCCATTTCTATTTGAATTTGATCTAAGCGGTAATTGATTCGTTTTTTCCAGAATTCTTTTCCGACATTTATTTTTAAAGCTGCCGATACGGAATATAAATTCCCGGTGTCAATTTTAAAATGTGAATTCTCGAAAGCAAAGTAGGGACTTATTAATGCTCTCATCAAGTCGCGACGGCGGAAATTATTCTGCCATACATTCAAAAGTGAAATTATAGAGACGACTACCGGCGATTGGTCAAGTTGAAACCGGTCTGTGATATTTGACGGTATCCCGTACCGTTGAAAAATTTCGTGAAAAAGTTTAGTGTATATTTGAGGATTGTACATCGCTACGCAAATTTTACTTAGATCGCGAGATGGGTTATCGCAAACTAACTGCTTAATAATTTTAGCGATATATTCAACTTCTGCTTCGCGGTTGCGTGCTTTAAATACAGAAATATTATCCGCTGAGAACTCCGTTTCGGTAAGAGCATGTCGGAAAAGATTTCGAGCAATAAAATTTCGGAATCGACTATTGGCACCAGTGCGGTTATCATCGTTGCTGTTTTTTACATTAAAGCCTAACTTTTTGAATTTCTCGTAATTTTCGCGGAGATGTCCGAATAACTCGTCGTTATTCAAGTAATAATCGAATGAAATGACGATTCCTATATTATTAAACCGGGAAATTGCGTCGATCATAGTTATTTCTGGGTCAGAGAATTCATCGAAACCGTCTATGAAAATAGATGTAATTTTTTTAAAACGTTCTCTAAACATTTTTTCTGACACTGATTGGGAAAGTCTCTCATTCAACTCTTTATATACACCGCCGATATCGATGAACTTTTCCTTTATCAATGATTCGTATTCTTCATAGATCGATAGAATATCTTTCAGTTTTTGTTTTTCCTCGTTGTCAGCTGTATTCAATTCTGAATATAGATCAACAGGATAAATACCTGCTTCTTTAAGTGAGTCGATTACATTAATCAATTTTTTCAATGTACCTGTCGGAATTGTCCTCCGGTATGGATGAGTTAAAAAGTAACCGAGTTCTTTTTCTTTATTTCGAATCGCTTCTCCGAATAATACCGCCTGTGTAGATATGTTCAATAATAGTTTAGGTGAAGAAAAAAGGGAGTACATTTCTGTTGCAAACGTTTCTAGAGTAAATATTTCGAAAGCGGGTGCAGTTTGGTTGGAGTGTTTTCTAAGAAGTTCTCGTTGAAGCTCGCGAACTTTACGCCGGGTCGGTACAATGTAAATAAATCTATCGTTTTGATTATTTGCTATACATTGATGGACTTCAGTTTGTAAGTCATTTACAAACGGGTGATTTTTAAATAAAATAACAGGCATTGGGTCGAATTAGCGAAACCGTTCAGGTACGTATTTATTGAATAAATCCAACAATTTTGTCGACGAAATTTTATCTAATTCTTCATCGTCGTAATCGCGCTTGCGGAACATTTCGAAATCGTCGATTTCCTTACCTTTCATTTTGTGTAGATAATCACCTAATGTTTTTATTATTTTATGTTGTTCTGCTTTAGTCATTTGTTTTCATTTTTTCAAAATGTGTTCGTAATAAATATAGAGCTTCTTCCCAACTCGCAGAAATCGCATCGAAATTTTTCTCCCATTCTTTTCCTGTTCCAGTACCGCATTGACGCAGAGAGAGTATCGTTTGGTTCTTCAACTTCTGGAACGTGAAAGATAAATTCAGGGGACCGATTTTCTTTTTGTTAGAAAAGAAATAAGTTACATCTGCAATTTTTAGTGACTTATTTTGTACGAAGCTCTTAATTTTTCCGCAGCAAACATAGAAGTCGCCATCGTCGGAAGCATCCCACCCTATACAATAAGGACCGTTTTTACACAGAGCTACTACAGCGCTATGTGCGTGCAGCCAAGAAATTAGTTGATTGGGGTCGATAAAGGCGCGAAATGCATCTTTAGGATTTGTGCCGATAGATACTGATTTATTAAATAGCTGCTTGCTCATAAAGTACCTCACTTCTTAATTAGATAAGAATATATTAAATGATGTTACGCAAACATGAGAAAAAGCTGATATTTAACAGAAATATTGTTCTCTCGATACTCACCGACCACTTCATTGTTACTCGAGAACCGGCAACCTGAGTCGGTTTCCTTGCTAATCACTGATACGTGTATAACATCAGGATTAAATTGTATTAGCATTTTTTATCAGAGTCTGATACAAAATAACTTGCAAAGGAATTTGAATCAAACATTCAAATATTCCACCTAAAAAAAACAAATTGTATTGTGGAACTGATAAAATATAAATCAATCCCCATTTAGAAGCAAACAAATAGGTAGCCGAAAACGCTACGCCGCCACTTACAAACCAGAACGGGATACGCGTGATATATGCTTTAAAGGTAAAAGGATTTTCTAACATTTTTGAAATAGTAGCATACCAAAGCCGCTCAGCTCCCCAACCGAAAAAGAATAAACCGTTTGTAATTATCAAAATACCCCAAAAATACTTCAAGTATATTGGCTTTTCTATGATTAGCAAGACTCCATAAACTACGAGCGTCGTTCCGAGTGAGTATAAAAAATTACGGAGTGATCCTCGGAACGGACGTTCGTTAGAATTATGTGCCAAATATTTTTCTATCAATCTTCCCGATAACATTTTAAACTGGTGCTAATGTTAGTAATTTAGTTATGTCGCCTGCGCCTTCGCGTATAACGACTGGTGGTTCTTCAGTGAAATCGAGAACCGTTGAAGGTTCCGAAATGTTAATTCCACCGTCAATTATCAAATCAACTCTATTTTCAAATTCTTTCCGGATAATTTCGGGATAATTAATAACATCACCGGTATCATCAGTCAAGCTTGCGCTCAGAATCGGATGACCCAACTCTTGAACGATTGCCAAAGCTATTTTATTATCGGGAACTCTGATTCCCACAGTCTTCCGTTTCGATATCAAGCTTTTCGGTAATTGTTTAAGTCGGCTTGCTGGAAGTATAAAAGTAAAACGACCGGGTATCAGATGTCTCATTACTCTATATGCAGAGTTCGATACTACGGCGTATTCACTGATATGGCTTAAATCCGAACAAACAAAGCTGAACGGTTTTGATGAGTTTTGGTTTTTTATTCGATAGATTTGTTCAATTGCTGTTTTACTGTAGATGCTGCAACCGATACCATAGACTGTATCGGTGGGATATATTATTATGCCGTCGTTACGTAATATTTCTACGGCTCGAGTTATGTGTCGCCCTTGCGGGTTTTCGGTATGGATTTTCAGAAACATAATTTCCTCTCAATATAAGTAGTTATATGGTTCGTGAATTAAAAAAAATAATTATTTCAATAGTTTTTGGTCTCCTTCCTTGATTGATTTTTCAGATATGTTTTCTAATTTATCTTCGAAGTGAGCAAGTCGTTTATCGGCGTCTTCAAATTTTTTTCTTGCATTATCGAGATGCCCCCCAAGTATGTCGAATGCATCACGCACTTTCCCGATTTCACCCTGTAGTCGGGCTAAGTTGTTAATAATTTCCTTCGAGCTTTTTTCGATCTGCAAACCTTTTAAACCGAGTACAATCACACGAAGGTGTGCGTAAAAACTATTCGGTGAAACAGGTATAATGTTTTTATTCATAGCATACTCCTGAAGCGATACACCGTCGAAAGTTTCATCTTTTATGATAGTTTCATAATAAATATTTTCTGCCGGTATATACATTAACGCAAAATCGAACGTACCTTCGTCTGGCAATATGTATTTCGATGAAATAGAATCAATATGTTTTTTGACATCAGCGATAAAGGTTTTTTGGTAAGATTTTTTTTCGGATTCATTCTGTGTTTCTACAATTTTTTTGAAATTTTCTAGCGGAAACTTAGAATCGATTGGCACTATCCCACCGGCGGTTTTCAGAATGGCATCTACAATCTGACCGTTTTTAAATTTATATTGGGTCTCGAAGTGTTCTGTAGGAATGACTTGTTTGAGTAAATCTTCCAATAACAATTCACCGAGCCCACCGCGTAACTTGGGCGCCCTGAGCATCTCTTCTAATTTCGAAACACTTAGTCCTAATTCCTTAATCTCTTGAGTCGCTTTACCAAGTTCTCCTAAATTTTTCTGAACATCTTTAATTACCGTTGCCGCATTATTTAAACGTATGCTCACATCGCTGGTTTGTGCTTGTATTTGTTGTTCGACACGTGATAACTGCTGGTTCACTACGTCTGTGGTGTTCTTCATACTCTGGAAAAGTGTATCTGTTGAATCCTTTAAGCTACGTGCGAGCGCCTCGTTTATTGTTTGTGCAGACGAATTGAGTTGGGAACGCATTGCATCTAACTGCTGCTGCACCAACAATAACTGATTGTTGTCGATTAAGGGTTGGGAATATGGTTTTTTTAGTAAAAGAGCGATTAGTATTACGATTAGAATGACCAGTGCAATTAAAGCAACTTCCATAAAAACCTTTCTGCGGTTTTTGTGTGGTGTAAAATTTATTAAGTTTAATGTATAGTAAGCATTTTTTTTAAAAATGGCAAGCGATGTACCTAATTTCGCATTACAACATGCAAAAGATTATCAGG
>JBBINX010000079.1:0-9654 GCA_037443685.1 Ignavibacteriales bacterium | reverse complement strand
CGGCTAACATCTGTAAATACGCATATATGTTCGTATTTATTTCTCTTATTTTTTATTATAATGCAATTTTTTTTATAGTCAAATTATTTAAACTTTTTCAATAACAACAGCAATACCTTGTCCGACACCAATACACATGGTACAAAGTGCTTTTTTGGAATTTGAGTTTTGCAATTGGTGAACTGCAGTTGTAACAAGTCTGGCTCCGCTCATCCCTAATGGATGACCAAGAGCTATTGCTCCTCCCATAGGATTAATTCTGGAATCGTCATCTTTTAATCCAAGGTTGCGCATACACCCAAGTGATTGAGACGCAAAAGCTTCGTTGAGTTCAATAATATCAAAATTGTCAAGGTTTAATCCTAAACGTTTTAGAATCTTGTTTGAAGCAGGAACAGGTCCTAATCCCATTACACGCGGGTATACACCCGCGACTTCCATACCTAAAATCATAGCCAATGGTTTTAGACTATACTTATTAACGGCTTTTTCAGAAGCAATGATTAAGGCACAAGCACCGTCGTTTATCCCCGATGAATTTCCGGCAGTTACAGTTCCGTTTTTGTTTACAATTGGTTTTAATGATGCTAATTTTTCCATTGATGTTAATCGTGGATGCTCGTCTTTATCAACGATTAATGAATCCCCCCTTTTTTGTGGGATTACTACAGGAATTACTTCATTGGCAAACAATCCTTTTTGCTGAGCATCGATGGCTTTTTGCTGACTCCACAAAGCAAATTTATCTTGGTCTTCGCGTGTAATTTTATAATCTGATGCAATGTTTTCGGCTGTTTCAATCATCGAATCAGTGCCATATTTATTTTCAAGAGTTTTGTTGATAAAACGCCAGCCAATAGTCGTATCGTACATTTTTATCGATCTTGAAAAAGGTTCAGTAGCTTTTTCTATTACCATCGGAGCCCTCGACATACTTTCCACACCGCCGGCAATTATTATTTCTGCTTCACCCGTTTTTATTGCCCGTGCTGCTGTACCAACTGCATCCATTCCCGAACCACACAGTCGGTTAATGGTTGCACCCGGAATTGTCTCAGAAAAGCCGGCTATTAATAATGCCATCCTTGCTATATTTCTATTATCTTCACCTGCTTGATTGGCACAGCCCATAAGAACATCATCAATCTCGAGCCAATCGACATTAGGATTTCTCTCCATTAGTGATTTCAAGACTATTGCAGCAAGGTCGTCAGTTCTTACAGAGGACAGAGCACCGCCATAGCGCCCAATTGGTGTTCTTATTGCATCGCATATATATATTTCACGCATAACTTTGAAAATTATTTATTTTGTATTTTTTCTATATTTGGTTTTAAGCTCCTAAAAGCACGTAACATTCCGTCAGAAAGTTTGTCGACTTCTTTTTGTGACAATGCAGTCGAAAACATACAAGCTAGTGTATTCACCATAAGGATATTTTCTTTTAAATACAGATAGTCAAGCAGTTCGTTAACAACTGCGATGGTTTCCTTTGGTTGATAAGCCTCGCGATATGTAGTAGGAGGGACTGGAGTTAAATGAATACGGAACATTGACCCGGCGCCGGTAATAGAAACGGGTACATCTGTAATTGTTATCACTTCTTCAATTTGTTTGATAGCTTTTTCTGTTAAAGCATTTAATTTTAAGACAGCTTCTTTATCAAATAATTTCATCGCAACATACCCGGCTGTCATTGTAATGGGATTAGCAGAAAAAGTTCCGGAATGGGGAAAAAGGAGATTACTTTCACGAGGGTCAAGTACTTTCATAACATCAGCTCGACCTGCCAGAGCGCCTACAGGAAAACCGCCTCCGATAATTTTTCCTAATGCAGTTAAGTCGGGTTTGACAGGATATTCTTCTTGTGCTCCCCCATAATTTATCCTGAATGTGATAACTTCATCAAATACGAGTAGGGAATTGTTTTTGCGTGTCCAATTATAGATAGCTTCAATAAATTCGGTTGTTCCCGGAATAAGTCCAACACGATGCGGGACTGGGTCAATTAAAACACACGCAATCTCATCGGCATGTTGATTTAAGATGGAAATAGTTTTTTCGACATCATTAAAAGGGAAAATTATAACATCATTCAGAACGCCTTTTGGGGTGCCGTAAGTAAGCGGGACGCTGTTTGGTTTATTTACTTCGCCCCAGTTTGAAGGATTTGACGTTTGACTTATTTCTGCAAAATCATAAGTGCCGTGATAAGCACCTTCTGCTTTAGCAATTTTTGGACGCCCAGTGAACGCTCTCGATGCTTTTATCATAGCCATTACAGCTTCGGTGCCGGAGTTTACAAATCGAATTTTTTCAAAACCTGAAACTCTATTGCACAATAACTGAGCAAACGTTACTTCAATTTCCGAAGCCATTGTATAAGCAGTGCCTTTTTTTAACTGCTCAATAACTGCCTCAACAATTGCAGGATGAGCATGCCCATGAATCAGGGATGCCATATTGTTGGCAAAATCTATCCGTTCTATTCCATCAACATCTGTAATATAGCATCCCGATGCTTGTTCTACATAATGAGGAAAAGGCTTGCGATATACTGTATTTCTGCTTACACCGCCGGTCAATACTCTACAGGCTTGCTTATAAATATCTTCACTGCTTCTTTTTTGAACCATTTTTTTAGATTTATTTTTAACTAAAAATTTGCTCCAGGGTGTTTCAATAAACGAGCATCAGTAATTTTTTGTAGATATTCGAAAGAAACATTGGGTGCAAGTTCTTTGACAAAAAGTTTTTTATTATTCACATCAATAATTGCAAGGTTGGTGTATATTCTGTTTACAACATTTTTTCCTGTAAGAGGATAAGTGCATTGTTTTACAATTTTTGACTCGCCTGTTTTAGTGCAATGCTGTGTAATTACAAATATTGTTTTCACTCCTGCAACCAAGTCCATTGCTCCGCCAACAGCAGGGATTGCCCCAGGTTCGCCTGTTGACCAGTTGGCAAGGTCTCCTTCTTCAGATACCTGTAAAGCTCCAAGCACGCAAATGTCTATATGCCCACCACGGATCATTGTAAAACTGTCTGCATGATGGAAATAACTTGCGCCCGCAATTGCTGTTACACATTTTTTCCCGGCATTAATAAGTTCAGAGTCCTCATCGGATGGTTCGGGAGCTGGTCCCATTCCAAGTAATCCGTTTTCGGTATGGTAAATCACTTCGCGGTCTTGAGGAATAAAGCTGGCAACCAGCTCAGGTAATCCAATCCCAAGATTCACATAAGCTCCGTCATGAATATCAAGGGCAACCTTCTGAGCCATTTCATTAGTATTCCATCCGTCAAACTTTCGTTCTATTTCCAAGGGTATCTCCTATTTTCGGCAACAAGTTTTGATTCGTCTTCTGGATTAGAAATTTCCACAACTTTTTTAACAAAAATTCCAGGTGTAATAACACATTCCGGGTCAATTTCGCCTAATTCCACAATCTTTTTTGTCTGCACAATTGTGGTTTTTGCGGCAGTACACATAATAGGTCCGAAATTTCTTGCAGTTTTATTATATGTCAGATTTCCGTATCTGTCAGCAGTATTGCATTTTACAAGTGCAAAGTCTGCTTTAATTGCATATTCCAATACAAATGAAATTCCGTTGATAAAACGAATTTCTTTTCCCTCAGCAAGAGGAGTATTAACAGAAGTTTGTGTATAAAATGCAGGAATACCTGCACCTCCAGCTCTTATTCTTTCGGCGAGTGTTCCTTGGGGAACCAGTTCAAGCTCTATTTTTCCTTGTCGATATAATTCAGGAAATACTGTAGAATTAGCAGATCTCGGGAACGAACAAATCATCTTTTTAACTTGTCTATTTTCAATAAGAGCAGCAAGGCCGATACGTCCGCTTCCCGTATTGTTGCTGACGATAGTAAGATTTTTTGCTCCTTGGTCAATTAATGCATGAATCAACTCAATAGGACTGCCCGCTTCTCCAAAACCACTTATTAAAATTGTAGCACCATCGAATATTTCGGAAACCGCTTCAGATGCAGATTTGACAATTTTATTGATCATATTGATCTAACTTATGAATTTCTCTTTCAAATGCTTCAGACAATTTTTGTTCAATTTCAGTTAATTCATCTTCATAAAAATGCTTATCTGTTACAAATGGTTTTAGTTTTTCTATAGTGTTTTCCTGCTCATTATATTTGGCAAAGTAAACCCTATCCATCCAATCCATATTTCTGCCCTCATTGAATTTTAATGCGAAAACGGTTTCCCCATTTATTTCGGCTGTGCCTAACAACGAGATTTTTCCTGCTGAAGAAGTCATAGTTATAAAACGTGACGGACGATTCATTGATGCTAATGTTTTATAAATCTTGTTAAAAATTCGACTTATATCAGCCAAAGGTGCAGTGAAATAATGATGTTCGCCTGTTGGTCTGGCGCAATACATTGCGTGGAAGCCAATTCCTAACATAGCAAAAATATTGCCTAAATCAATCCAGTTTTGTGCTGAGCGGTCAACATCAACTTTTCCATTTTTATCAGTAAAAAGACTGATATGATTCATAATAGGACTTTGGCTTTTGACTGTAATGCCATACGTTTTCAATCTACGTATTGCAGCGACGGTGGATAGATTAAGAACCTCTCTTGGTGTTGAAAAGTGAGCAACCCAAACAACTTGTATTCCGTTATCAATAACTCTGCGCATTAATTCTAGAATATCCTTGTATTTATGTGTTAAAAGTAATTCAGGATGGTATGTTAATGCCCTCGATCCTAAACGTACAGTTTTTACATGGATCAAATCAGGGTCTTCAATAAACGGTATAACATATTCCGCAAATCTATCATAAGTTATGAAACCTGCGTCGCCACCCGTTATCAATATATCGCTAATTTCTTTATGCAGCTTTAAATATTTGTGCACTTGATTTACATCATTCTGAACAAACATATCTTCATCACCTCTTACCTGAGCGTGTCGGAAACAGTATGTGCAGAAAGCAAAACAGTTTTGTGTGTGCTTATCTAAAATCAGTTTTACGGGTGGATACTTATGTTGACATCCCTCCAGTATTTCCATCTTTTCTCCATCACTAATAAACCAAGGTTTATTCAGTTTTTGTTTACCATCGTGAGGGTTGGTCTTTTTCTGATATTCTTCAACTACTCTTTGTCTTTCTCTATCTGTTTGGGCTGCAACATATTTTTGCACTTCTTCGGGTTTTATCATTCCCGGCTGCGGAAAAACCAATTGATACATCGAGTCTTTTCCATAGTTTTTCCAATCAATAGAATTAAGAATATGCTTTGTAGCTAAAAAGCGATAAACCTCTATAAAAAACTCACGTTCTTTAATAAAGCCTATATCAATTCCTTTCTTTTGAAGCACTGCTGTAATTTCTCGGAACCCTTGTAATCCTGAATAATATGTTTTACCAGTAAAAATATTTTCATCGGTTCTGAAAAAGCCCGAGTACTGCGGATAGCAGGTATGCAGTCTATGTATTAAACCAAACGGGAGTAATTTTTCGGTTTCAATGATACCAATTGTCTCATCTGTGAATTGTCTCTCTAACATCATATTATTAATGCCAGACGAAAGGATGTTTTTTTCTTCTAATTGTAGATTCATCGTTTTATGTTTTTGTTAATATATATTTTATCATTTTGTTGGAATAATTTCGAAGCGTTATATCATTACTAATTAATAATCGTTCGTTACACCATCTAATATAATATTAATTAATTTTCTTATCAAGTATTCGCGGACACAGGAATAGACGCAGTCAATTCATATAAAGATTTAATTCATCTAACCCGTTAAAAGCACCGAGCAAACCGCAATCGCCGCGGTTTCTGTTCGTAATCTTCTTATTCCTAACGAGACCGGTGTGAAGCCATTCGCTTTTGACATCTCAATTTCTTGATCCGAAAAACCTCCTTCCGGCCCGATAAAAAGAAGAATTGATTTGAGCTTTTTAGATTTAACTGCGTCGTTAAAATTCTGTTCAAGAGGAAGTTCGGGGTCTATGTGCAGTATAAATTTTGAATCAAAATCTTTATTAATAGTTAACGCATCATCGAATGTAGATAGTTGATGAATGTGTGGCAGAAAAGACCTTCCACACTGTTTCATAGCTGCGAGTGCAAGTTTCTGCCATCTGTCAATTTTTGCCTTCTGAGGTATAGTGCGTGTTGTTAACAACGGAATTATTTCTTTCACTCCCAACTCGGTAGCTTTTTCTACTAAAAAATCGAATTTAGCGGGGTTCTTTAAAATTCCAACACCTAATATTACATTCATCTCAGATTCGTTATGATCTTGAATAATTTTAGAGATAGAACAAATTGCAGTTTTTTTTATTACTTCGGATATCTTAACTTCATAAGCGGTTCCTTGTCCGTTCACTACAATAATTTGGTCGCCAACTTTTTTCCTCATAACGTGAATAAGATGGTTAAATTCATCGTCGTCGATAATCAGATGGTCCGATTTAATATTTTGTGGTTGTGTGTAGAAATAGTCGAACATATTGTAATGTAATTGTTAAAAGGCGGCGGAAATGTCGAATATAAATTCACCGACTCGATATTCGTTGAAAGCGTATTCTGCTCGAAGCACAAAACTGTAAGGAAGCAAGAAGTGAAAACCGAAACCGTAACCTTTTTGTAGTTTATCGAGAGCCAAAGATGGATGTGAATACCACGTACTACCAGCATCTGCGAAGATTGCCGCAGCAATACCGAATTTCCACACGCTGAATTCCGGGATGGGGATGTTATCAACTTTAAAAATTATCGGAGGAAGAATAAAAAATCGTAATTCAGTCGATACTCCAAAAACATTCTCGCCTTCGTGTAAATTTTTAAAATGTCCCCGTATTCTTTCATTGTAGCCCAAATAAACACGGTTGTAGCTCGGAATTTTGTTGCCCGATGTTAATGCCGTATATGTCCGCCCTGCTAACGTAAGATGATTGACGATGGGGATAAACCTTCTGTAATCTATATAATATCTCCAATAGTTGATATTACGTTGTCCTAATCCGTACTTATAAATTTTTCCGTTAATCAAAGTACCATACATCGAGTAATCGACTAGATCTCGTGTATCATACTTGTAAGTGATATTTAAAACAGGAAATGCGTCCGTGCCCCAAGGATTCAAAAGCCGGTCAGGAATAAACTCCGATACTTTAACAATTTGATACGCAACCCCTGCCGCTAGAGTATGGCTTATTCCAAACCTTTTCCCAAAATTTATTGTTGCACTTATTGTTGATAGGGAATAATTTATTCCGTAAGAAACAGAGGAGGGACTTTTATTTTCTGATTTTGTATAACCAATTGATGTTTCAACGAAAACATTCTGATTGTAGTCAATTTGCGGATTTCTATAATATAGAAATAACGAAGGTTCGTATCCAAGATTCCCTACTGCGAATATTTTTTCGTTTCTACCTCTGAAGTTAATATTCATAATTCCACCGCCGTAGTAAAATTTTTTCCAATCGCGGTCTTTAATTCCAAAAATTGGAAAAGGGTAGATGTACCAACGCTCATGGACAATGACGATTAGGTTAGCTTTGTTTGATTCTATCGGTTCTAATTCTATATCAACGCTGTTGAAAAGTTGTAAGCTGTATATGCGGTTTTTGTCGTATTTAATTGCCCCTTTCGTTAAATAAGAACCGGGCTGTAGAGTCATTTCTCTTATGATTACAAAATCTTTTGTTTTGTTATTTCCTACTATAACAATATCATTGACTATAAATGTCGAGTCGGGATACTCATTATTTATTTGTGCGGTGCATTGATGAAAAATTATGAACAGCAAAATTGATATTGTTGTTACCCCTTGTAGCATACATTTAACTGTTTTGTGCCGCGAGCGTCGTCTAACCGTTTGACTGGGGTTGTTTGCGGCGCATTGAGAACCGAATTTGGGTTTGTTTTAATATCGTCATTAATTTGTATTAATGCGGCAGCGAAAGCATCTAAAGTTTCTTTAGTTTCAGTTTCTGTTGGTTCAATCATTAACGCTTCTTTAACTATGAGTGGAAAATAAGTCGTCGGCGCGTGGAAGCCATAATCTAAAAGTTTTTTAGCAATATCCATCACACGCACGCCCATGGTTTTTTGCCGCTCACCCGATAAAACAAATTCGTGCATAGGTGTTTCGTAATAAGGAAGGTCGAAGTGATGTTTCAATTTGCTCAATAAATAGTTAGCGTTGATGATTGCATTTTTGCTGATCTCTTTTAATCCTTCGGTCCCAACCATCCGTATGTATGTATATGCTCTGACCAACATAGCGAAGTTTCCGTAGAAGGTATGAACTCTGCCGATGGATAGAGGTCTGTCGTTTTGTAGAATGTACTCTGCATTTTTCTTCTCAATGATAGGTATAGGAAGAAATGGAATAAGACGTTTGCTTACTACAACTGGACCAGCACCAGGTCCACCACCACCGTGTGGTGTCGAAAATGTTTTGTGTAAGTTGATATGTACAGCGTCGATTCCCAAATCGCCCGGACGAACAATTCCTAAGAGGGCATTCAAATTTGCGCCGTCCATGTACATTAAAGCTCCTGCATCGTGGATTAATTTTTCTATTTGAACAATATCCTTCTCGAAAATCCCTAATGTATTCGGATTCGTGATCATTATTCCAGCTACATCTTCACTCAAATTTCTTTTCAAATCTTCGATGTCGATTGTTCCTTGACTGTTAGATTTGATGTTAACGGATTTGAAACCCGATATTGTTACACTTGCTGGGTTTGTACCGTGAGCTGAATCGGGAACGAGTATAATATGTCTCTGCTTTCGATTGTTGTTATGATATGCACGAAACATTAGTAAGCTTGTGAATTCACCCTGGGCGCCAGCGGCAGGTTGAAGTGTGATACCGTCCATTCCCGAAATTGCTTTTAAATATTCTCCGAGTTCATACATTAACCTGAGAGCGCCTTGTACTAATTTTGACGGTTGAAAAGGATGTAAATGTGCAAAACCCTCAAAGCAGGATGTTATTTCATTAATCTTCGGATTGTACTTCATCGTACAAGATCCTAAAGGATAGAAGCCCTTGTCGATATGGTAGTTTAATGTTGAAAGACGGACGAAATGGCGTATGACTTCGTTCTCGCTGATTTCAGGAAGTTTTGCTTCTTCTTTGCGTAAAAATTTTGATGGAATCAGACGATCGGAGCTTGTAACGGGGACGTCTAAATTTGGCAGTGTGTAGCCTTTACGACCGGCTTTGCTTTTTTCAAATATAAGTTTTTCGGGCATAGTATTTATTTTAAATTTCAAAAGATTTTATTGCAGTACTGGCAGCTGCTTGTTCAGCTTCTTTTTTATTCTTTCCTGTTCCAGTTCCACAAACTTGATTGTTGATGATTACTTCCACCGTAAAAATTTTGTTGTGATCGGGACCTTCACTATTTATTAAATTATATCTAGGTACTCCGAAGCCATTTGCTTGTGAATATTCAAGCAGTCTGCTTTTATAATTTTGGTCTATCGTGCTTGCAGTTTTAATACGACCTGATTTAAGTAAACATTTCCGGATAAATTTGTTAGTACACTCTAATCCACTATCTAAGAAAATTGCACCAATAACTGCTTCGAATCCGTCTGCTAATATCGTATCCGAACCTTTGTCCAAGC
>JBBINX010000078.1:0-9722 GCA_037443685.1 Ignavibacteriales bacterium | reverse complement strand
GTAAAAAAAGTATTGTGCGTAAATTAGCTGCTGTGCGTTCTATATATAAATATCTGATCAAGAAGGGAATACTCAAATCGAACCCGACTATAAATATCGCGACTCCCAAAATTTCAAAAAAACTGCCCACATTTCTCGAAGAACCTGCGATCAATATGATGTTAAATCTTCCTGATACTTCAACAGTTGAAGGGTTGAGAGATAAAGCTATTTTAGAACTATTATACAGCACCGGCATTCGGCTAAGCGAATTGATTAGTTTGAATTTAGATGATTTCGATTGGTCGAACGAAACTATTAAAGTTTTAGGGAAAGGGCAAAAAAGCAGAATCGTTCCGTTTGGAGGCAAGGCAAAAATTGCATCGCGTAAATATCTTGAAAGGAGGAATGAATTAGTATCTAAGCTAACTAAAAAGAATAGTATTAATTCAGTTTTTCTATCAAATAGAGGATTAAGAATTTATCCTAAAGGTGTCTATTTAATTGTTAATAGATATATCCGAATGGTTTCGGATGTAGCAAAAAAAAGTCCTCACGTATTGCGGCATACATTCGCGACCCATCTGCTTAACCGTGGTGCCGACTTAAAAGCAGTAAAAGAATTATTAGGACACGAAAGTTTATCAACAACGCAAATATATACTCATGTAACTGTAGATCGCTTGAAGCGTGTTTACGACCAAGCGCATCCTAAAGCTTAATAACAAAAAAAGGAGAAAAAGATATGGATATTCATATTACAACTCGGAAATTTACGATCCATCCCAGCGTTAAAGAGCATGCAATGCAAGAAATTAAAAAGTTAAGTAAATACTTCGATGGCATCTTGCGATGCAATATTACTTTAAGTTATGAAAAAGTTGTCAACAGCTCAAAGATTGCCGATATAAGCTTACATATGTACAGACACGAGATTGTCGCTACTCATAAATCGGATGATTTTTATAAATCAATAGATCAAGCAATATTGAAATTAGAAAAACAGTTAACCAGGTATAAATCTAAAGTTCGTGAAAAAGATAAAATTACTGTAAGGAAAATAAAAGGGAAAGTGTGATATGAAATTTGATCACCTGAAAGAAACTCAGAAAAAAAGTATCACCGTTGGCTTCCTTTACAACGCTAATAAAGAAAGATTACGCCTCAAATTGTTGAACGGTGAAGTCGGTTTTGATAAAGAAATTTGCGAAAAAAATGTCCATCGTCCCGGATTAGCTCTTGCCGGTTATGTTGAGTTGTTTACGTTTAATCGAGTTCAAATTTTTGGGAATACAGAAGTAAGGTACTTAAAATCTCTTTCTATGAGTCAACAAATTAAATCTTTCAGCAAGCTTTTAGAGTTTAACTTACCTTGTATCGTGATATCCAACGATGCCTCATTAGACGATGCAATGTTGCAACTTGCCACAGAAAAAAATATCGCTGTTTTTCAAACGCCGTTTCAAACCACAAAATTCATATATTTCATCAGCGATTTTTTAGACGACCAGTTCGCTCCGCAAGTGGTTGTCCACGGTTCGTTTGTTGATGTGTACGGTATTGGTGTACTCTTGGTTGGTAGATCGGCAATTGGTAAGAGCGAGATCGCTTTAGATTTAGTAGAAAGAGGGCACCGCTTAGTTGCGGATGATGTCGTAATGCTTACACAAAAGGGTGAAGGTATCTTAATGGGTGCGGGTTCAGATATCGTAAAACATTTTATGGAAATTCGTGGTTTAGGACTCATAGACGTTCGTGCAATGTTCGGTATCAGAGCAATACGCTTCCAGAAAAGAGTCGAAGTAGTGATAGAACTGTTAGACTGGGACCCGAACGAAGAATATACGCGAACAGGTTTAGACACCGACACAATTAAAATTTTAGATGTGGAGATGCTACATGTGAAGCTCCCAATCTTCCCCGGAAAGAATGTTACTGTCATCTGCGAAGTAATTGCATTAAATTATCTTTTAAAACATTACGGTTATGATGCTGCAAAAGAATTTTCAAAACGATTAGAATTATTTATTGATAATAAAAGCAAAAATTTTGGGGGTCGAGCAGTAAATTATTTCGAACACGACTTTGAATAATTGTTAAATTATTTTTAAAAACACTTGACAAATCAATAAAAATTATATATAATTAACAAAATTCATTTCAAATCTGGCAAAAAAGAAGGTTTTTCATAGTTTTTGAATGAAGTTTTAAAATAATAGGTCTCAAAAATCTATAAACGTAATTAATGTTGTTTAAAAAGAGAAAATATTTTTATTTATCGGAAAGCGAACTCAGTTATAAGGAGGTTAAGTTTTTTAACCTCAAGGTAATTTTTACTATCCTTACAAGCGTAATATTTTTAATCGGACTTGTCATTTCCGCAAATTTTATCTTCTTCGATTTCATGAATTTTGGACATGACCGAATAAATAAAATAGTTACCGAAAATAAACACTTGCAATCGCAAATTGGTTCACTATCCGAAACAATTGGTCTGTTAAAGAATGATTTAGAAAAAATCAGCAGTCAGGGAGAAAAATTCAGACTAATGGTTGATTTACCAAAACTCGAGAAGGATGCATTAAAAGTGGGTATAGGAGGTAATGTTTCGAACTTTGAGGCCAAACAAATGATTGGGAATAAAGATAATGTGTTAGAGCAGTTGAACTCACTAACAGACCAATTATCACGCGAAGTCAAACAGCAAAAAGAAAGTTACAATAAAATTTTTGAAAAGCATTCAAACAATCAAAAATTTTTCGCAGCCATCCCTGCTTTAAAACCTATGGATGGATATTATTCGCCGAATGGATTTGGAGGTAGGGTCCATCCTGTTCTCGGAATTTTTAAAACCCACGGCGGTTTAGATATTGTTAACGATGTTGGTACTAACGTTTATGCTGCCGGTGATGGGACGATAGAGTTTGTGGGTCGAAGCGGTGGTGGTTATGGTATTATCGTCGTGATCAACCACGGATTCGGTTTTCAAACTTTGTATGCTCATCTGTCTAAAGTTATTGCGCGTAGTGGCTTAAAAGTAAAACGCGGAGATTTGATTGCAAAAAGTGGCAGAACGGGTTTAGTTAGCGGTCCTCATCTACATTATGAAGTAATATATAAAGGTGTTAAGCAGAATCCTATAGATTACTTCTTAGACGATATTTCACCTAAAGATTTCAGTAAAAGATTAGCTAATAGATAGAGAAAGGAGAGAGTTATGATTTGGACTATTGAACTTGCTACGTATCTTGACGACGCACCATGGCCTGCGACAAAAGAAGAACTTATTGACTATGCATCCCGAACAGGCGCTCCCATCGAAGTAATAGAAAATCTTCAAGAATTGGAAGACTCCGATGAACCGTATGAAAGCATTGAAGATATCTGGTTGGATTATCCTACAGACGGGGACTTTTTCTTTGAAGATGAAAACGAATATTAGTCGATTTTACTTAGCTTCAAAATATTAACCCATCTTGCCACAGCAGATGGGTTTTTTTATAAATTACAAACCGATCTAATGAAATTATTATTTAACAAATATCTCTTTTCTTCATTATTGTATTTAATATTTTTACTGACTACGAACAGTCAAGAGCAATGGTCTGATATGCAATACGAAGTGAACCGAATTTTTATTACGGGTAATAGATTTTTGGTTAAATCTGTTATACTCGAATCGCTTACAATTAAAGAAAGTCCGGGTGCGATATCAAAATTTTTGTATAATGTGTTTGGCGATAAATTTGGTAGTAAAGCTGAATACTTCTCGCAAGAAATTTTTGAAGCCGATATAGAAAGATTGAAATTATCATACAACGATAACGGTTTCTTTGATGCAAGTATTCGTTATTCGATCTCCGAAGCTAAGAAGAAAAATAGTATAGATATCTCTATCCATATAGAAGAAAATAAACAAGCCTACATTGATTCGGTAGATTATCGCGGTATTAATTTCGATAATTCCCAAATGCGGGAAGAAATTTTTACTAATCGTATAATTGAACGAGGAATTCCTTATCAAAAATCAAAAGTAAATAAAGAAGCTGATCGTATTTTAAAGATTCTAATGAATTATGGTTACCCGTTTGCTACACTCTCTTATGAAAATTCATCAGCGACTCGTACCGCATCATCGAATACATTTTTAATAATATTCGCATTCGACACAAAAGAGCAATGTAAATTCGGTGAAATTAAGTACGAAGTGGTTCCTCCACGTGAAGATATCACAGAAAAAATAATATTGAGGCAGCTCGAATATAAGCAAGGTGATTTAATAAACAGAGAAAAAATTATTGCCTCCGAGCGAAACCTGAACCGTCTCGGAATCTTCGAGTCAGCTCGAATTGAAATTGTTGACAATAAGGTGGTAGCACAGAAAGATAGCTTGATTACTACTTTATTCGTGCGACCCAGTAACAAACACGAACTTACTCCGGAAATTATCATATCAGATGAGGACAATACTTTTAATTTAGGTTTGGGTGCGAGTTACACAAACAGAAACTTTTTAGGTGATGCGCGGATATTTAGTACACGGCTTCGTTTTAGCACGCAATCTATCCATACTTGGAACTTCGAACATTTATTTGGTAAAACCGGTTTCAAAGATCAGAGTATCTTAGGCAAAGGAGAATTCCAATTTCAGCTTGTGCAACCTCATCTCTTTAGGCAAAGCCTGAACGGGTTGTGGACTTCCTCGTTTAGCACAGACAAAAAAAAATTTTATTTCCTATCGGTTGTTCGTAATAAAATTGGGTTAGTAAATCAATTTTCAACATCTACGACTGGTATAGTTGAATGGATACTCGAAAGATCGAATGTAAACTGGCTCGAAGATACCATAAAATCCGGGTTGAGTTTAGCGCGACTTAAACAAGAGGAAAAACCGCAATTTAACTCAATAATTAGTGTCACACTCCAGCGTGATAAAACTAACGATATATTTTCACCGACTGAAGGATTTTTCCAGGCAATATCGGTTGAAGAATCGGGAATATTACAGCAAGTTCTCAAAAACATTCAACCAACGCTACCTTATGCTCAATTCTATAAATTTACTGTTTTAGGAAGATGGTACAAAGACTTATCGAGGACGAAGTTTAATATATTGGCTAATAAATTAAAAGCCGGATATCAAGACAAATATGGAGATAGTAAGCGTGACCCGAATATCAGTATCCCTTTGAACAGAAGATTTTTTGCTGGTGGTAGCGGAAGTGTTAGAGGGTGGAAAACTCGTGAATTAGCTGCTATGCCAATTAATGAAATTGTGCTCGGAGGTAATGTTATTTTAGAAGGAAATACTGAGTTGAGAATAAATCATATGCGGGGTTTTGGAAAACTTTGGTTTCTCGACTTGCAAAATTTTTGGGCTGTTTATTTTTTAGACTATGGTTCGGTCTGGAGAAATTTAAAAGAATTTAAACCGAGTGATATTGCTATCGCTGGTGGTTTTGGGATTAGATACGATACTTTCATCGGACCTCTACGGCTCGATTATGGTTTTAGAATCTATGACCCGAGTGATATTAATTCGAGAAAATGGTTTTACGAAAAAAATTTTGTAAAAGATGTTTTAAATAACGGAGTTCTAAATTTCGGTATCGGACACGCATTTTAATAAAATAAACTTATGAGTTGGAACGATATTGTAGCACAACATAGAGTTAAAAAATATTTACTCACATCTATACAGCATAACCGACTTCCGCACGCACTATTGTTTTACGGACCAGAAGGTGTTGGTAAAGATGCTACTGCAATCGAGTTTGCAAAAGTGTTGAATTGTACATTGAGAGGAACTGATTGTTGTAACGAATGTACCGACTGCAAGCAGATGAATATGCTACAGCATCAGAATTTGATTCTTGTGTTTGCTTTGCCCGTTGGTAAGGCCGAGGAGTCGAGCGATTCGCCAATCGAAAAATTAACTACCGATGATATGGCGAACATTCATTCGCAGCTCGAACAGAAAGCAAAGAACTTATACCATAAAATAGCTGTGGATAAAGCCAACACGATTAAAATATCAAGTATAAGAGATATCAGGCGAAAAACCGCGATGAGTGTTTCTGGAAATGGTAAGCGTGTTATTCTTATCATGAACGCCGAAGATATGGGAATTGAAGCATCCAATGCGCTCCTAAAAACACTTGAAGAACCTCCACAAAATACAATTTTTATTCTAACCTCCTCGAATAAAGATACACTGCTACCAACAATTGTATCACGTTGTCAATTAATTCGTTTTGATGAACTAACTGAAAATCAGATAAAAGAAGCTTTGATAATACGTGAAAATATTAACGAGGATCAGAGTAAAATCATTTCACGACTCGCAAACGGTAACTACACAACTGCTCTTGAGATGATAAATACAGACTTTTTCGATAAACGCAACCAACTTGTTGATTTTTTAGTACTTGTTCTAACATCGGATACTTTAAAGATTTCGCAGGAAGTCGATCGGGTAATCAAATCCAACAACAAGCTCGAAATTGAACGATTTTTCCTGATGCTGAACGTTTGGTTCCGTGATGTAATAACTTTGCACGAAGGCGCAGATAACATAATAAACATAGATTTGATATCAAGATTAAATAAATTCCTTAACCGCTATCCCCATTGCGATTTCCATAAGATTATTTCGGCGATTGAAAAGTCTCTTTCACTTATCAGAAAAAATGTTTATATTCCATTGGTGTTTTTTCAATTTATAATTACAATAAGAAAAATTTTGTTATTGAAAAATAAGGATTTATAAGTTGCAGGAAAGTATATCTTCACCAGAAGAAAATAAAAATATTCATTCTCAATCGAGTTGTGGTAATTGTAATGGAAATAATACGAATACTGCCGAAAAGAAAGCTAAGGATGACCTTTGTCAATCAAACCTCTGCGAAATATATTTCAAGCGCGACAGGTATAATTATTATATTAATGATCAAAATTTAAATTTAAGAATTAATGAGACTGTAATAGTAGAATCAGAGAGGGGATGCGATCTCGGTGAAATTACTGCGATTGGAGACTGCGCAGTTATTAAATATCGTGCAAGAAAAAATCATTCCGATAATTTCAAGAAGATACTCCGATCAGCCACGGAAGAAGATTTAAATCTATTTAGAGCTAACAAGCAGAAAGAAGAGGATGCTTTCGACGTCGCATCGAATAAAATTATTAAACATAACCTTTCTATGAAACTAGTAGACGTCGAATATCAATTGGATAGTAGTAGAATTACCTTTTATTATACAGCTGACTACAGAATTGATTTCCGTGAATTAGTAAAAGATTTAGCGGCTATCTATCACACACGGATAGAGATGAGGCAGATAGGGGTTCGCGACGAAACTAAACGTATAGGCGGAATAGGAGTATGCGGAAGAGAAATATGCTGCACGACTTGGCTTTTCGATTTCGAACGCATTTCTAATCAATGTGTGTCAGTTCAAGGACTGACGTTCAACCCGATCAAACTATCAGGGCAGTGTGGTCGCTTAAAATGCTGTCTACTCTTTGAGCTGGATAATTATGGATAAAAGTTACAAAAGAATTTTAATAACTGCAGCACTACCGTATGCAAATGGAAAAATTCATCTCGGTCATCTAGCGGGTGCATATCTTCCTGCCGATATCTATGCAAGATACCAACGGTCAAAACAACGCGATGTAATTTTTATCTGCGGCTCCGACGAACACGGTGTTCCTATCACAATTACAGCTGAAAACGAAAATACAACTCCTCAAGCAGTCGTCGATAGATACCACACTTTGAACAAAGCGGTTTTCAAAAAATTTGGTATGAGTTTCGAGAATTATTCGAGAACATCACTATCACTACATCATCAAACGGCACAGGAATTTTTTACTAAACTACACACTGCCGGTGTCCTTAAAGAAAAAGTAGAAAAACAACTTTTTGATGAAAAAGCTGGTATGTTTTTACCCGATCGTTATGTAGAGGGAACTTGCCCGAGATGCAGCAACCAAGAGGCGCGAGGTGACCAATGCGAGAAATGCGGTTCATTTTTAAATCCTCTCGACTTAATAAATCCCAAAAGTAAAATCTCAGGTGAAACTCCTGTTGTTCGCGAGACTTCCCATTGGTATTTTCCGCTCGGTGATTATCAAGAACGTTTAGAAGAATATATAGCAGACAGAAATAAACAAGATGGTTGGAAAGAAAACGTCCTGAATTATTGCCGGTCGTGGTTCAATGACGGTTTGCAAGATAGAGCCGTTACGCGCGATTTACGATGGGGAGTGACAGTGCCGCTGAAGGGATACGAAGATAAAGTGTTATATGTTTGGTTTGATGCAGTTTTGGGATACATTTCGAGTACGAAGGAGTGGGCACAAAATCAAGGAAGCGAAAAGTGGAAGAAATATTGGCACAACGAGAATACGAAGTATGTGGCATTCATCGGAAAAGATAATGTTGTTTTTCACTGTATCGTATTTCCAGCTATGCTGATGGCTTGGAACGATAACAGCGATATCAAATATATCTTACCTGAGAATGTTCCCGCTAATGAGTTTCTTAATTTTGAAGGGCAAAAATTTTCGAAGAGTCGTGAATGGGGAATTGATGTCGATGAATTTCTCGAAAGATATACGCCAGATTCTTTACGTTATGCACTCGCTTTGAACTTGCCGGAGTTACGCGATTCGGATTTCTACTGGAAAGATTTTCAGGCACGCCATAATAACGAACTTGCCGATATTTTGGGTAATTATGTAAATCGAGTATTGACTTTCGTTCATAAAAATTTTAACGGCAAAGTTCCCAAGTTCTATAAATCTTCTGATTTAGATAAATATTTCATAAATGAATTAAAACAAAAACCAAACATCATCGGCGATCTGATAGAAAGATACAAATTCAGGGAAGCGGTTCTCGAGACGATGAATTTGGCACGTTCGGCTAATAAATACTTCAACGACAGCGAGCCGTGGAAAACTTATAAACAAAATACAGAACAGTGTTCAACTACATTAAATATTTGTCTTCAAGCCATACGTTCGTTAGCAGTATTGTTCGAACCAGTCATACCGTTTACAACACAGAGAATTAAAAAAATATTAAATTCAGAGAATAATGAAATAGATTTTAGCTGGGACGGTGCCGGCAACTTAGAATTAAAAGAAGGACACACACTCGGAAATCCAGAAATCCTTTTTTCAAAAATTGAAGATGAAGTGATTCAAAAAGAATTAAATAATTTGAGAACGGAATCAAAACTACCAACATTACAAGCCGAACAACTTAAACCTTTGATTTCGATAGATGATTTTAAGAACGTCGATTTAAGAGTTGCTACCGTTTTGAGCTGTCAAAAAGTAGCCAAATCCGAAAAATTGCTCAAACTTCAAGTTTCTATCGGCTTGGAATCAAGACAAATCGTTGCTGGTATCGGACAACATTATAAACCGGAAGATCTTGTTGGGGAAAAAATAATCGTAGTTGCTAATCTCCAACCTGCAAAATTGATGGGCAACGAATCGAAAGGTATGCTTTTAGCAGCAACTGAACCGTCCGGAAAGCTGGTTTTTGTTACAACATCCGGCGATATAGCCGACGGCGCAATTGTGAAGTGAGGGAAAGCAGAGAGCAGCGCAATAAAGTTGTAGTCGTTTGTAATTTGTAATAAAAAATATTTAATCACTGATGTTGCGCAATACATAAAATAGACCACTGATGACACAGATTAAACTGATGTACACAGATTGAAATC
>JBBINX010000077.1:0-9919 GCA_037443685.1 Ignavibacteriales bacterium | reverse complement strand
ACGCACTCCTTTCTTTGTTATCATCTTTTGTAGAAAATACAATAATAAAATTACAAAATTAGTTTCATTAAAAATTTAAAACGAAAAATTAATTTTTCAAAGTACCTGTCTAAATCATTTAAAACATATTACTTATGAAAGTAAGAGTATAAAATCGGTTGGCCTAATCTCTGAATAATATTAATGGCACCGCTCTTGAACTTTATCTTATTCAACCAATAGAAAAAAATAATGAGTAAAAAAATCACAAAGTTCATCATATCACTAAGCGTCGTTTTAATCAGTTTCTCACCAATATATTCCCAAACAGATTACTCCGATGTGTTGGTTGTAATTAATAACAACAGCTCGATTTCAGACAGTGTCGGGTCATATTTTGTTTCAGTTAGAAATATCCCTTTGCTAAATATCGTGCGAGTTAATGTATCTACTTCAGAAGAGATAAACGGTATTACTTTCGACAGTCTTAGAGGACAGATTGAAACACACCTTATTAACAATGCTCTTGTTTCAAAGATAAATTATATTGTAACAACGAAAGGAGTTCCCCTAAGAGTTAACCGAGGAAATACATTTTCGACGTCGTCCCCTTCCTCCTCTGTCGAGAGTGAATTATCGCTGATTCTCACTACAAATTCTAACAAAATAGGTCAAAATGGATTTTTTTTATCACCATATTTTTTAAGCAATCAAAATTTTTCCAAGGTAAGTTTTGATATGTATTTAGTTACACGCTTAGATGGATATACATTCGCAAACATTAAAAATTTAATTGATAGAGCTTCAGCTTCGGTCTATATCGACACTACTTATAAATTTGTATTCGATCAAGACCCTTTATGGAACAGTTCTATTCCTTTTTTGAACAATTCTTTATCAGCCGCACATTCGAAGCTATTAGAAAAAGGACTTAAATCCACATTAGAAAATACAACATTATTTCTGACTAGACAAAACAATGTTATCGGATATACCAGTTGGGGAGGCAATGACCACAATCACCATCATTACACACAGTACGCACGGCCTCAAAATAATTGGGCACCCGGTGCCATTGCTGAAACTTATGTCTCAACTTCAGGTAGAACTTTTGTTAATCCAGTATTTTACGGACAATCTGTGATTGCAGATTTGGTGGCAGAAGGTGTAACCGGAGCAAAAGGATATGTGTATGAACCTTTTTCAAATGCGATGGCGATTGTGTGGATTCTCTTCGACAAATATACAAGTGGCTTTAATTTGGCTGAAAGTATTTATATGTCTTCACGTGCTCTTTCGTGGATGGATGTAATTATCGGCGACCCCAAAATGAAAGTCCATATTGGAGGACAATGTTCATTACCAATCCAACTCGCGTCATTTACGGGAAATTTTATTACAAGTAACAAAATTAAACTCGAATGGACAACGATTAGTGAAGTAAATAATTATGGCTTTTTTGTAGAAAGACTTGATCTAATCACTCAATCATTCATTACAATCGAAAGTAGCTTCCAAGCTGGTGCAGGATACACCCTTCAACCGCAATATTATTCATGGACTGATGACGAGATGATAGGCGATACAGTCCAATATCGGTTAAGACAAATCGATAACGACGGACTCGAAAATTATCACGGACCGATTACAGTTGTAAAAAATCCTTTAAATGTAAGAGAATCCAGATTAGCAGATATTTCTGAATACAAAGTTTTAAAAAATTACCCGAACCCTTTCAACCCAACAACAGACACAATATTCAACTTAATATCGAATAGCAAAGTAACACTTAGAATATTCAATTCTATCGGTCAAGAAGTTGCAGAACTAATCAACAAAGATTTGCCGGAAGGTTTTCATTCAATAAACTTTGACGGGTCTGGATCATCCAGCGGTGTTGATTTCAGCACTTAAGAGACTGAAAGTGATGTAATTGTTAATAAAATGGATTTCTTAAATAATCTAGAGTAATGAAATATGTTTGAACAAGTCGCAAATTATAAAGAAAATCAAAATACTTATCCGAATAAAACAGTTCTAATCCACCCTCGATTAGCGTGGATGATTTATTATAAAGAAGTTCGCAATGTTACTAAAGTGTGCGAACGTTTCAACATAAGTCGTAAAACTTTTCATAAGTGGTGGAACAAGTATAAAAAATCGGGCGAAGATTCTTCGAGTTTATTAGACTCTTCTAAAAAACCTCATCATAGTCCTCTATCGACTCCCGAAGATATAGTAAAAAAAGTGGTAGAGGGAAAAATATTAACAGGATATGGTCAGAGAAGATTACGCCAATACTTAAAAAAGAATTACGACATATCTTTGTCAGAACATACAATTTGGAAATTATTAAAACGACACTACAATAACGATATACCAAATCAAGAAAGTCCACTTTCATTCGTTAGAGAATTGATTGAGTACCCTGGTCAACAAATAGAAATCGGAATGCTGAATATATCTGAACATACAGGTAGAGAACCTTTTATCCTATTCACCGCTTTGGATTTATTTTCTCATTTGCGGATCTCAAAAACTTATAATAAAATACTTACTTCAAATATTAAAGATTTTATTACTTTTGTGATAGACAAGTATCCATTTAATATTAACTCAATAAGTATAGTCAATGATCCTTCATTAACAGGTTTAGCCGATATGTCTTTAAATCTGTTTTCTGATTTAAAAATAAATTCATTTAGCTTTGTGAATATTGAGAGTATAAAAAACGGCGCCGTACAAAAAACACACCAAGCAGATATCAGAGATTTTCTTACCAAAAATGATTTTATTTCGAATCAAGATATTTTAGAAAAATTCGACAGCTATCTAAAACAATTTAACAATCATCAAAGCCAAGATGATTTAGGCGGGTTGACTCCATTGCAGAAGTTGAGAACATCGTCTAATTCTAAAAATGTATATTACTTTGAATATTAACTCCAAAAAATGCAAGAGGAGATCGCTTTTACCTCAAATGGTCTTTAAAAAATAGTTTACTGCTAAAGAAAAATTCATTTTTTCTATTATAGGAAATAATTATCAAAAGCCTGAGATTAACACTCAGGCTTTTCATTTTCCAGTTCATCTTTAAGATTCTTTTTCATTCTTTTCCTCGAATAATTTTTCTTTGGTACCTCAACTTTCGGGGGTTTTTGGGGAATAGGAACACGTTTTGAATATTTATTCTTTTTACCTTTTTTCATATTCATATTTATTCCACAATTCCAAGAATCTAAAGCTACAATACTTTTTACTTCAACACCAACTTCTTAAATTTCTCATTGATTTTGCCCCAATCCAGATTGGCTAATACATTATCTATGTAAGCGGCACGCTTTGCTCCATCTTTATGATAGTAAGCGTGCTCAAATACATCTATAGCAATCAACGGAATGCCGCCCCAGATGGCACCATACTGATGTTCATCGACTAAAACATTTATTAGCCGCTGAGACCAGAGTGCATCGTAAACGAGTAAGCCCCAGCCGCTGAGTTTTGCAGAAATTGCCGTTGCTTTCATGTCTGTTTTCCATTTCTCGAATGAACCGAATTCCTTTTCGATTGCAGATTTAATTTCTGGTCCCTTATCGGGATTGCCGTCGCCGCCAAGTACTTCCCAATAAAGGTCGTGCAGTAATGCACCAGAATGATTCCAAGTAAACCGCCGTTTTAACTCACCTATCTGGCTAAAGTTACCGTTAGCTCCTGCCGCATCTGCGGTCTCTAATCCCTTTTCAATATTGTTAAGGGCAGTTATGTATCCTTTATGATGTATGTTATAATGCCAGTCTGTAGTTTCTGGACTCATTACATTTGCAAGTTTTGTCTTTGCTGTTTCGTCCGTATAAGGACGTGCTCTGAACTTCCATTCATAAGCCATATTTATTTCTCCTATATTTGTTTGTTTAATTTACATATTATTTATTTATTTTGATTTTTTAACAGGTCTCGCAAGAACCACTACTACAACCATTCGCACTTGGGCTATGTTCTTGATTGACATTATTAAAGACGAAGCCACTGCCCATCTCACTTTCACGAAAATCAAGTTGAGCGCCTGCAAGGTAATCAGAACTCACCGGATCAATGAAGATGGATATACCACCAGTTTCATAAATTATATCTTCTTGTTTGGCTTTTTCTTCGAATCCTAAAAGATACGAAACCCCACAGCAGCCACCACTTCGTACTCCTAAACGTAACCCATGATTAACTGAAATGTTATGCGCAGTCCGAATTTTATTGATCTCTATAACTGCTTTTTCTGTTATTTCTACTGGAACTCTATTAGTCATATTTTTCTTTCAATATTTTTAATTATGAACTGATGTTACACAAAACATAAAATAGACCACTGATGACACAGATTAAACTGATGTACACAGATTGAAATCCTTGAAAATCAGTCAAAATCAGCGTTATCTGTGTTCTATTATTCATTAAATCGTTCTTATTTCCCATAAAAATTGAACTTTGCGTAACATCAGTTATTAACGTAATTGCGATCCGCTAAAGATGAAGAAACAATCCCACTTTTCAATCATTCTCACGTTGTCAGATTGCTTCGTCCTCCGTCAGGGAATGGACTCACCGCAATGACAATTTGCTAACATTTTGGTTCACCGCAGCCCTAAAAAATTATATTTTCATCCGATTTCTCGATTTCAAATATATCATTGTTTTATTTCGATTATTCTACCGGGAATACGCGGATGGACTTATCTAGCTTTTCGTTGAGATAATTTTGGATAGCGTATAAAGTACCTGTATGAGAAGCAGGACATCCGCGGCATGCACCCAAATATCTGACGAATACATCCGAGAATCCTTCGTTATCCCTTATATCAACGACTTCCAGATTTCCACCGTCAGCAACCAGCATCGGTTTTACTTCGGCTTCCAGCGATTTTTCTACCGATTTTAATTTCTGTACCAGACTCATCGATTTAAAGTCTTTCGGCTCTACGTATTTCTGAGTTTTTTCTTTTTCCATTTCTGCTCTTACCTCTTTTAGTATATCTATTAAATAATAATTTCTTTTCTCATGTCCACCGGGGCGGATGCACGACTTACAAAACGCCCCCGCTTTTGTATATTGAGTAATTTCTTCAACAGTCTTTAAGTCATTAATTCGTATAACGTCTTTAATGGTCCCCAAAGAAACCCGGGCGCATTCACAAACAATAAGACCATCCTCAAGGCTTTCCATATCAACGCCTTTGTAGAGAGATGCTGCTTTTTTAATGACATCATACGCCATAACACTGCAATGCATTTTCTGGGGCGGAATAGCTGCTGTTCCATCTTCATCACGTAAGGCTTTTTCCACGTCGATGTTGGTGATTTTTATTACCTCGTCAACCGTCTTCCCTAAACAAAGCTCGCACATCATATCACTCGAAGCAATGGCAGTTCCGCATCCGAAACTTTTAAAAGTTGCTTTGATTATTTTATCTGTGTTAGTATCAACCGCCCAGTAAAGTCGGACAGCATCCCCGCAGGCTTCAGCGCCCCAGTCAGCGATAATGAGCTTTGCTCCGAGAGCCTTAGCTTCTTCTTCAAGAATCTCACCGCGATGGAGGGGATTATTCATCCTTTCGCTGACCTTATTTGAATACTGTTCCCAGAGCGAACCTCCGATCAAATCATTCTTTGGCATATTTTACTTTCCATAATTTATCATTTATAAGTGGACGAAATACTTCTTAGTCTTTTTACACTTTTTTCAATAGCGATGGCAGCATAATCAACCTCTTCTTCGGTTGTAAACCGTGAAAGGCTTAAGCGAATACCAGTGTGAGCGAGTTCTTTATTAATTCCAATCGCCACGAACGTCGGGTTGGGTTCTAGGGATTCCGAGGCACATGCGCTACCGGTTGACGCCGCTATACCCTGTTGATTCAAGTCCCAAATCATAGCTTCTCCTTCCACGCCGCGTATTGATACTAATATCGTGTTTGGTGTTCGGTTTTCCCGACTGCCGATAATTTCGGTATCGCTTATTTTCGCGATAGCATCTTCAAGTTTATCCCGAAGCTTCCTTACCACCATTTCTTCGTATTGCATATTTTGAATCGCCAGTTCCATAGCATAGCCCATTCCGATTAAAAAAGGAGTGTTTACTGTGCCGGCACGTTTACTACCCATTTGTTCGCCACCATGCAGAAGCGGTGTGATTTTGACCCCTTTACGTACATAAAGCCCACCAACACCCTTTGGACCATGGAACTTATGGGCGCTGAACGTGAGAAAATCCACAGCGACTTCACTGACATCGACTCTGAGTTTACCTACCGCTTGGACAGCGTCTGTATGGAAAAGAACCCCATTTCCCTTGCAATATTCTGAAAGCTCCTTTATCGGCATAATCAATCCTGTTTCATTATTCGCCCACATAATTGACACTAGCGCCGTCTTGTCCGGATTCAGGTAACGCTTTAATGTTGCCAAATCAACAATTCCGTCTTTATTCACCGGTAAATAGGATACTTCCACACCGAGGTTTTCTAAGAATTTACAGGTATTAATAACCGATGGGTGTTCTATCTGCGAAGTAATAATATGGTTTTTCCTTCCACCGCAGATTAGGTCAAAGTAAACCGCTTTTAAAACTGTATTATTCCCTTCCGTCGCACAGCTATTGATAATAATATCATCCTGATCATCTGCGTTAATTCCGGTATAAAGCCTGTCCATTGCGATTCGTAAATAGGGATGCGTTTCAGTACCGAAAGTATGCAGAGAATTCGGGTTGCCGTACATTTCGCAGAAAAACGGGTCCATCGCTGCTTTTACTTTCGGATCGACAAGTGTGGTTGCGTTATTATCTAAATAAACTCTTTCCATATTATAGCTCTTTACATTGATATTTTATATCAACTCGGTTTGAATAATAAATTATACTTTTGTTGCGACTTGATGTTTTTTCTCAACCCGTGGAGTAATAAATTCGGGATAGTTAAGTGCCCATGTTTGACGATCAATTTTTCTAAGTATATTTTCCTTCTCTAAAAAACTAATCACAATTTCTGCAATTAGTTCAGCTTTACCGTATCTTACTTTTTTTTCCTTCTCGCTAAGAAAATGAATTACGCCATAGTGTATATCCCTGAAGAAAATATTTGAATTATGATAAACCGGTAGTATGGTTTTTAAATATTTTAAAAATTCTTGATATTTTTGAATTATTAAATCTGAATGCTTCATTATTTTATATTTGTTTTAAATGTTGGAATTCATTTGTGTTTGTTTTTGAGCAATGCGTTTTTTGTAAATAGAAGAAAATCCCCTCAAAGTTTTTACAGCTTCGATAACACGAGAAACAACAAAGTCGACTTCTTCTTCGGTGTTGAATCTGCCAAGGCTAAACCGTATGGCTGAGTGGCGTCTTTCTTCGTCCAATCCGAGTGCTTTTAATACGTGTGACGGTTGTGGCTGAGCAGTTGAGCACGCCGAGCCGGAAGAAACAGCAATCTCTTTTAAACTCATCATTAAAGCGTTGTCTTCGACATACAAGAAACTCATATTTAAATTATTACATAGTCGCTGAGTCGGATGACCGTTCAGATAAACATCGTCTAATTCATTCATGAAGATATTTTGCATCTTGTTGCGGAGGGAGGAGAGGCGTTTCTGTTCTTCGGACATTGAATCGTTGCATAACTCTAAAGCTTTTGCAAGACCTACGATACCCGGAACGTTTAATGTTCCAGATCTTATGCCCCGTTCGTGGCCCCCACCATCTATTTGAGGAATTAACTTTATTTTTTTATTACGATTACGAATCAATAAAGCGCCGACACCTTTCGGTCCGTATATTTTGTGTCCCGAAAATGATAGAAGGTCTATTTTTACTAATTCAATATCAATAGGAATTTTTCCGACGGCTTGTGTGGCATCGGTATGAAAAATTATATTATTTTTTGAGCATATCTCCCCGATTGTTTCAACATCCTGAATCGTACCTACTTCATTATTTGCAATCATTATTGATACGAGGAATGTTTCGTTCGTGATAGATTCAATGAGGTTATTCAAATCTATCAATCCGTATTCATTCACAGGTAAGTAAGTAACTTTATAGCCAAATTTTTCTAAACGCTTACAAACATCAAGAACGGATTTATGTTCGGTGGCACAAGTAATTATGTGCTTCCCTTTCGAAGCGTAAGATTCCGCAGTTCCTTTAATAGCTAAGTTATTCGATTCGGTAGCTCCACTAGTAAAAATTATTTCTTTCGGATCAATTTTAAAAAATCGTGCGATTGAATTACGCGCATTCTCTACCGCACTTTCAGCAACCCAACCGTATTTGTGCTGACGGCTTGCAGGATTACCAAATTTCTCTGAAAAATACGGCACCATAACTTCCAAAACACGTTTGTCTGTCGGTGTTGTGGCTTGGTAATCCATGTATACTGAATTAATCACACAATCTCCGAAATAGTTACGTCGTTAAAAATATTGTTAATGATGTTTTGAATTTTTGCAAGAGGGTCTTTGATTGTGCAAGTTGAAAAAATATTACACATCTCCTGTTTCCCTAATTCGCAATTCACTAATGAAATGTTAGATTTTCCTTCTATCGCTGAAATAACATCCGATAATTTTATCTGATCAGGTTTTCGTGCTAGTATGTAACCACCTTTGACGCCTTGATATGAAATAATTATGCCTTCGCGAGTAAGTTTTTGCAAAACTTTTGCAAGTAACTCATATGAGATATTGAACTTATCGGAAATTTCTTTTGTCGTTACGACACATCCGTTTACTTTTGATGCGATATAACGTAAAGCGATTAAACCATATTCAACTTTTTTTGAGAGTTGTAACATTAATATATACGACCTTTTTAGTCTTATTTATAGGAAAAAAAATATTTCTCCTGTAAAGAAGAAATATTAATGATTAATTCAGACTTAATTTCATTTTTTTTGCGATTGGACTTCGAAGGCTTACTTCAACCTTATCAAGGTTGATGTACACCTCGGTTTCACAATATGCACAAATTTTATTTGCCTGTCTGTCAAAATTAATAGGATTATGACACGCTGGGCACGTAGTGATAACCAATCCGATAATTTTTGCTCTTGTTTTTACTTCCATTAAATCTATTTACCTTTATTTTTTCTCTTTCACAAAATTTATAACTCGTTTTCCATAGAAAACGTTCCAATAATAATACATTTTTTATTAAAATCCAAGAAAAATATTCAACTTCACATAACTTATTGTATAACAAGGAGATACAACGACATTATATCTGCTAAATTTAAAATATTGAACTATATTTTGTCAGATTTCCCTCTGTGTGTAGCCTTCATTAGACGATCCATTATTGCTTTACCTAACCCTGTTTCTTCTACACTTTCAACCAAAATAACATCGGTTTCAAGTTTATCTAAATCTCTTAGCATCTGAAAAAGTAATCTTGTATAATTATCAATATCATTGGGAATAATTTTCCCTAAATCACTTTTTTTTATAGAAGAACCAGTTATTGAGTACACTATAAAACCAACTTTTTTCCCTTCATTGGAATATTTTTGATAGAGTTGCTCGAATGCTACTGTGTTACCTCTTTCAAATAATACTACTTTTGCTTCCGGTGCATAATGCCGATATCGAGTTCCAGGTGATCGCTTCTTCAAAGACTCATCTTCAGTTGTCTGAACTTCACAGATAAGCTGCTCTATCCGCTCGCGTGTTAATCCACCAAATCTCAAAATCAAAGGCGGCTGAATTGTTACATCAACAACTGTCGATTCGACTCCTATATCGCATCTGCCTGCATCTAATATTAAATCGATTCTACCATTCAAATCATTGTGGACATGTTGCGCTGTAGTTGGACTTGGTCGCCCCGAGATATTCGCACTCGGTCCAACAATCGGTCTATCCAAAACGTCAATCAACCTCAATGCAACATTATGAT
>JBBINX010000076.1:0-9997 GCA_037443685.1 Ignavibacteriales bacterium | reverse complement strand
ATAAATCCAATATTCCATTACTCCATTACTCCATCAATCCACTACTCCATTACTCCATTACCCCATTACTTCATTACTCCATCTATCCTGCATTCTATCCCCCGGAGTTGAAAATAATTTTAAACGCAGAGAACGTTAATGAATCGCATGACTCATTCTTTCCCGCATAATATTATTTTTTGCTATAATTGTTTTTAAAAAACATTCACCTGCGCACTCAGTAAAAATTGGATTCCCGGCGCTTTGTATCCCTCCCACCAAAAATATTTTGTATTCAAGAGGTTTGATATTTCAAAAGTAATAAAAGTTCTTGGAATAATTCTGCTCGTTGCACCCAATCCCAACAAAAATACTTCTCCTATCGCTGGAGATACAGGATCCAATGTGACATTCTGTTTCGTCCAGTATTCGAAAGTTGTGGAGATTGTAAGCGGAATACTGAAAGTATATTCACTAGATATTTTGCTCTTGAATAACGGAATCATCGGCAACTGTTCACTCTTACCTACTACGTAAGTCGGTTGCAGAGTCCCCGAACCTTTTAAAAGTAAATTTTGTATAAGTTCTAACTTTCCGTTAATTTGAAGAGTCGTTTGAAGTGCTTCCACATAATCGAGCACAAGTCTGTTATTATCAGCGACTACAATTGTCTTGTTTGAAGTTTTAATGAAGGATGCTCTGGTTTCTATCGCATATTTTTCGCTGGTTAAGTTATATGCAAATCCCAACTGAAGCGGACTAATCTCAGGATTCAAATTTATTTTACGATCTAGATATGGCACTATATTGAAGTTTTCCAAATAATTTCGAATTTCCATTTTGGGTTCATACCAGAAAGATATTTCATTTCCTTCGCTCATCTGCCATCTCACAAAGGCATTAGGGCGAATCAAACTTTTACTGCTACCATCGCTTCCGGAACCAACAGCATACGTTCCACCTATTGTAAATTGCATCGACTCTGAATAATTCCACTGCGAACGAAAAACTAAACTTACTAATGAAGGTGTTTGCAAATCTTCAAAATCCAAAGCGCTACTTTTATAATTGAACTCTGAAGTTAGACGAGATCCACCGATGTCGAAACCGAAAAGTGAATTTAAGTTTGGTGAAAACGTATTTACCTTGAATCTCTGTCCTTTAAACTCATCGGTGAGTGTCGTGATGTTCGCGTTTAAGCCTACATCCACAATAACGCTTTGCTGACGCATTGAGCCGAGCTGGATATTAATTGCTGTGTTGTTTCGACTTCGGTCAGGTACTGTATCCTGTCTCCCGAATAATTTATATTTATCCGCCGATAGACCTAATCCGAAAGCGAGCCGAAGCGTTTTTAGTAAATCGTTATCAGTATTAATAAGTGAATACGCATTTGCTTCTGCATTGAATGAATTGGCATCCGCATTTTTAACGTGACCCGAAGTTGTTCCATAACCTGCACGTCCTGTTAATCCCCAATCGAGTGTATTATGATCTAAATATGTGTTGAATTTCGCGATCGGTAAACTTCCAAATGTTCCGTCAAGTGCAAGTCGGAGGGGTTGACGTCTTTCTTCATAGCGTGCGAATTTACCTTTTGGTAAGACGAATGTAATTCTATCACCGATAAGCGATTGGTTAAATTCGGGGGCTTTGTAAATATTGACGTCGTAAGTTTCCCCCTTACGTGCGAATGGAAGGGTAATAGCTTTTTTCCCAATAATCGTGATTTCAGGAATTTCCAGTTTTGGCATTTCTTGCGAAATGTTTTTTGGGGTTGAGTCTTGCACTTGTCCGTTACATAACTGGAAAAATATTAAGAATGAAAAGAACAGCGGGATTATTTTGCTTAATAAATATTTCATTTACCTAACTTCCTTAATCTATCCTGAGCTTCTTTTTTAATTATCGGGTCAACACCGGTTTTTGCGACATCTTCATAAAGTTCACGAGCCGATTTGCGATCGCGCAGACGTTCGTAACATTCACCCGCGCCTAACTTTGCCCTTTCGATTAATGCTTGATATTCATCGTATTGACCTATCAAGTCTTTAAAAGCTTGAAGGGCTTCTTTAGTTTTTTTTAATAGAAGATAGTTTTCGCCGATAATTAATAATGCCTCGGCTGCTACATCGTCGCCGCGTCGCGCTACAATATTCTCAAGTGTATCTATCGAATAGCGATATTCTTTGCGCCCCATCAGCAAGCGTGCAATTTGAAGCCGGCTTCTATCGGCAAAAATATCAGTCGTGTGTAACTGGATTAGCGACTGGAATTGTACCATCGCTTCTGCATTTCTCTTATCCGCCAATAATGCCATGCCTATTTGATAACGGACTTCTGACAAGAAAGGGGAATCGATAAAATTTCTTTCATAATTTTTAAAAACTTTGATAGCATCTTCTGTACGTTTATGTTTTAACAACAATATACCTAAAGTGAGAGTCGAACTTGATGCAATCTCGGTATCCGAATATTCATTCACAATCATTTCATAGTATGATATTGCACGAGGTAAATTGTTTTCTAACTCATAACACCTTCCCAATTGGTTGAGAGCTTTCGCCTGTATGTTCCGACTTGGTTTTAAACTCAACAACTTTTGATACTCTGCAATTGCGTTAACAAAATCACCTTGACTAAAGAAAATATCTCCCTTACGAAGGAGCAACTCTTCTTCGGCATTACCTGTCGTCTTTGAACTCAGAAATCTATCAATAACCGCTATAGCTTCGGATACTCGCCCTTCAGCTTCAAAAGTGTATTGCAAGCCGGACAGCGCATCGGTTACGAGCGGACTATTCGAAAATTGTTCGATAACTTTCTGATAGTAAACACGCGAACTATCGAATTGCCGTAAATTGTAATACGCATCGCCCATATTAAAAAATACACGTGGTATCAATTGGCTCTCTGGAAATCTTACAAGCAAAATTCTGAACTCAGTCAATGCGTTTGCGTATTGTTCACTTGAAAAATAAATCCATCCGATATTAAATTGAACAACTTCATTGTACATCGATTCTGGAAATTTTAACAAAAACATTCGCAAGTGTTCGATACCGCGTTGGTTATCGCCCCGTTGGATATAAGACATTGCTAATTGGAATGCCGCATATTCAGAATACTTCTCTCCCTTTTTTGCGATTGCCAATGAAGCATAGAGAGTGCTCGATTTATCGTAGTCCCGCATAAAAAAGTAGCAATCAGCTTTTCGGAGTGAAGCTTCGATTGAGTTATTGCTTTCTGGATATTCACGCGTGAAACGATCGAACGATTCTGCGGCTTGCAAAAACTTTTTCTGCTCAAATTGCGACCAAGCAAGTCCGTACAAAGCATCGACTCGTTTCGGATTTTCTGTTAGCAACTTAAAAGCTTCTGCAAACGAACGCTCAGCAGCATCATAGCGGCTATCTTGATACAATGCCTCGCCGCGCCAGTAATAAATTTCTGCAATTTGTTTGTGCTTTGGGAATTGACGAATTAAGTCATCGAACCGGTCAGAGCTGGTTTTAAACCTACCTAAATGGTAAAGTGCAACGCCTTCCTGAAAAAGAGCTTGTGCATTAATTTCTTTAGATGTGTTAAGTTTTCTGATTTGCGCAAAGGCATTTTGAGCGGGAGCAAATTCGCGAATTGCCATATTCGACTCACCCAACATCAGGTATGAGTCTGCTTGTAGATTCCCATCGGGAAATAACCTAGCGGCGAGCTGGAAGAAGCGGCGTGCTTCACGGTAACGTTCATTTTTATAACTTATAAGCCCGCGTTGAAAATATGCCCGCTCAGCATAATATTCATAAGGCGAACGGTCAGTAAGTTTTTCAAAAGCATCGACAGCATCGGCCTCCTTCCCATAAAGAAGTGATATAACACCCGACTGGAACAATGAAATATCGGCTAGTGAATCTTTACCAAAACACAGTAGATTAAATTCTTTTTTAGCGGATTCCGGATTTCCATCTTTAAGTAAAGCCCAAGCCAAGCCGTAACGAGCAGAACGAGTTAACGGACTTAAATAAAATTCCTTTAAAAATTTTTCGTAATTTGAAATCGCTTTTTTGTAGTTGCCCGTTTGATAATATGCTTCGGCGTTTAACAATAGATATTCTTCTAACTGCGAAGCATAATTTATTTTTAAGTCGCGGAGTAGCTCTACAGAGCGATTCGGTTTTCCGAGTATAAGATACACGGAAGCTAAACGAAGATTTGCATCTGTTATCGTCGGTGAGTGAGGAAACTTATGAATAAGCTGTTCCAACTTTTCAGCGGCAGAATCAAAATTGTTGCGTCGCTCAAAGAATATTGCGAGTCCTAACAGAGCATCGTCGTGATATTCGACGGATGCTGGGTCGCTAAGGCAACTTTGAAAATCGGATTCTGCTTTTTCGAACTGTTCGAGTTCAAGCTCAGCCATAGCCAGCCAATGATAAGTAGCACCGCGATGCGAATGATCGGGATATTTTGCAAGAAACTCATTCAGGGACTTAACAGCATCGTCGTACCGTTGTGTTTGAACAGACGAAACTCCTCGAATAAAAAGAATTGAACCCCTTCGCCCGTCATTTGGATACTCGAATAAAAATGCATCCGACCAATGAAACGCTCTTTCGTAGTCTTCATCCAAATAAGAACCATAAACGAGCAGATAAATAATATCGGCACGCCGTTCTGTAATTGGGACGAATTGAATTATCCTCTCAAGTTCCTGACGTGCCGTTGAATACGAACCTGTTTGTATCCAGCGTTCAGACCTTTCAATTACACTTTGAAAATCCTTTTCGCTGTGTTGTGGTATTTGAGAAAAAGCAATACTCGCAACCACGAAGGTTCCAAACAGGATATTAATAACAGATTTTAATTTGAACATTTATATTAAGATTAGATTTTATTCTGGAACGATTTCAATTATAACAGTTCGATTATAAAATCTTTCTTCTGGGAAGCGGTTTTCAAACGGTGCCCGGCGTACATCTTCGCCAAAACCGTATGTATCGAATTTTACACGCTTCTTACCGGTTTTACCTAGTTCGCGTTCAATAACTTGCATTGCATCACGTGAACGTTCGCGTGAAAGCTTTAAGTTATGACTTTCCTCGCCAACAATATCTGTGTGGCCGTGAATGATGACACTGCCGCCATCGGGAATTAATGGTGCAACAACTGTTGAAAGAAATCGGTCATATGTAGCAACTGTTTTTGACTGGTCGAACTCGAATAATATACTGTAGCGTAATCCAAAATCGTCCTCCGGTTTAACAGCTTTTACAAGCCGAATATTTTCTTCTTTACGGATTATTTGCCCACCTTTAGTTTGACCTACGAGTTCAACTTTATAAAGACCCTCGTTGATAGCACCCAATATTTCTTTTCCTGAAATACGCTCTTGTTCACTAGTGAATGGACCGTAATTTTTTGTTATACCCTTTTGGTCTGTTACTTCAACCATCCAGGAAGCGAGCACATCTTCAGCTCCAGATGCTGTGAATATGATATAACTATCGATCGGATCTTCTTGGAACGAAATTATTTCGATTGGTGCAAGTATATCTAATGAATTGCTTGTAATTTCTACCCGGCGGTCTTCGGGTTTAACTAAATCCAGTTCACGGGTTCCACCTGGTTGCGAAGTAGGAATTGATGGCCGTTCGCTGCCGGTTGTAATAATCCTTTTAGGATTAATTCCGAAAATATTTACAAAATAATCTTTAATTGATTCCGCATAAGCTTTGCCTTGAGCAGCGCCTCGGTCGCTCGAACCGTTCAATTGAATTGTTGCGTCATGATTATTTCTCAAACGGTCAGCAAAAATATTCAGCGTGTTATAATATACTGTAAGCTGTCTCCCCGATCTACCGGTTAAATCTGTTGGCTGCGGCTCTATCAAAGATTCTGACTTGAAAGAGTTAGCTTGCCCCTCTAGGAGTTGAACATATCGTGAAGGAATTTTTGTAGATACTTCATCGAAAAAGATATAATTACGAAGTGGGAAAGTTTCTTGTACTTTTCTTGCCACAGGAATAATTTTTGGTGTTTTTACAGAGAAACTTACTTCTCTCTCAGCAACTTTTTTCATCTCGGTTGTACTTCCAAATTTGAGAGCAATACCTGCCCGTAAAGTAGTCAATGACCATTTCTCGATAGAACGTGGACCTTGCCCAAGATGCAGAGCTAAATACGGTGAGCATTGGATCTGTGTATTTGCATCGGGGTTTGTTAGACCTATATCATAACCGACACCGATTTGTCCACCGAACGCAGTTCCCCTTGCGTTACTCCAGTCACCTTTTATTTGTGAACCACCAGTTGAATCGTATGTATACGATTTAGCAACGTTGAAACCTAAACGCGGTCCTGCAAAAAAGTAAAGATTTGCGTAAAATGGAGTTATTCTTAAACTCGGCTCCACACTGATATAATTCATAGAAGTTTCGAGTGAATGTTTGATTGTCCCGACATTCACATCATCGAATTTACCTCCACGTCCATCGAAACCAATCGTAATCATCCCACCCCAAACCGGGTGCGGACGGTATTCTAAAAGAGGCGCCATAAATAAACCCATACCAAATCCTTTCTTAAACTCTGGAACGGAAGGAACTGATGTATTGAGTGATTGGATCTCACCGCTGTGAAAATTAAAATTTGCTCCGCCACTCAAACCAAACCACCACATCGGTTGTAATTTTTCCTGAGAGAAAGCATTGAATGTAACCATTGAAAATAGAATTAGTAGAACGATTGTTTTTGTTTTTTTTGTCATAAGGTTATTCCTTTTTTGTTTTTGTTAATGTTACTCTAATTTAAAAATAAAAGTTACTTTTCCTGTTTGGGCTTTTTGTTCAAATTGTGGCGGCAACGGGTCGAATCGCCAGGTGCGTAATGCGGCTAAAGCTTCACGTTCTAACAACTCATCAGAACGCTTAAGCGGGATTATACTTGATAATGACCCATCGGGTAGCACCATAAATTGTAAAACAACTGGCATTTCTTTATCGGTTCCTTCAGGATAAGTTGGAATGCGACCACTCAACAATCTGCGAGACCCAACTCCCGTCCACTCAATCGAATATCCTGTCGTTTTACCTGCACCGCCTGCGCGAATTCGTTTAGGAGTTAATGGTACATCCTCAACAGTTTTTTTTTGGGTTTTCTTACCGACAATAGATTTCTTTACAACTTTATCAGCTGCTGGAATTACTTCTTCTGAGCTACTTTTCATTTGTGGTAATTCAACTTTTGATTCTTCAGTTGCACCTTGTGGCGCCGAAGCTTCTTGCTGAGCTTTTTTAACTTCATCTGTCTCTTCTATTGTCCGATTTGGCGCACCACTGCTCGAACCCCAATCTAACTCAATAATCTCAGCTACTTCAGGTTTTACTGATATAAAAATTATCATCAGAACTAAAATAATCAGATGCATCACCAAAGTAACTATAGCCGATGTAATTCTGGTTTTCCGGTCAGTAATATTTGGAAGGATAAAAGTTTTCATTTATCTACTTTAATAACATCTGTTGCAATAAACAAACGCGTCGCACCAACACTTTTAGCGATGTCTAAAATTTCAACTACGTCTTGTAAAATCACATCTTTATCTGCGCGGACAACAATTTGTTGTTCTTTGTCTTTCCCGAGAGCAGCAGTAAGCCGAACTGCGAGCTGTTCTTTTGAAATCAGTTCGTTATTCAAGAATAGTTGTTTATTCTTCTCAATCGCGACTGTGATGGTCCTTTGTTGCGGTGGTTGTCCGATTACTGTTTTAGGCAAAACGATATTCATTCCACGAGTAACCACAAACGAAGACGTCAATAGAAAAAAAATCAACAAAAGCATAACAATATCAGTCAGCGAGCTGAAGTGGAATACTGTTAAAAATTTTTGTTGACCGCGAAACTGAAAGTTCACGATTATTTCTCCTTTTGATGTAAATTGATCGTTGAATTGGTTGATTCAAACGTTTTACTTTCAAAAACACATTCCTCGACGGCATCAAAAGCATCACGGGCTACACGTTCCAAGGTTCCAATTAATGCTTGAGTAGCGTTGACTAGATAATTATACAAACCGTATGCGATTATACCAATAGCTAAACCGAAAATAGTCGTAAGCAAAGCTTCCCAAATACCGTCGGCTAAATCTGTAGGAGAAGGTTGTCCAGCGGCGGCGGCAACCGCTTGGAATGCTTCCATCATACCTGTAACAGTTCCTAAAAAACCCAGCATAGGCGCTATACCGGCGATAGAAGCTAAAATTCCGAAGTGCCTCTCAAGATAGTGAACCTCTTCGCGGCCTTGGTCTTCCATTGCTTGACGCACGCGTAATGGTCCATAATTGATTTTTTCTAAACCAGCCCCAACTACACGTCCCGCAGGTGAATTTTCCTGTATACAGAATTCCTCAGCGAGTTGAAGATTTTTATTCTCCAAAATCTTTCTTAGTTTAAGCTGAAATGCGCTTGTTGTCGGCTTCGATTTACGTAATGTCAGCCATCTTTCGACACTGATATAAATCCCTACAAAGGATAAGAGCAGGATAGCATACATAATTACCCCACCCTTGTTAAAAAGTGTTAAAAAATCCATTATAATTCCTATTCATTTGAATATTATAAATTCAATCAGCAATTTTACGCCCGATTCAACGTATAAGTTTCATGTACTCTAATTATAAGCATTTTTTTCATTTTAAGCAATTAATTAAAGAATAGAATGACATGATTCAGTAAAGAATAAATTGGAGTAACAGCTTATCGAGTTTAGGAGTGAATTAATCGTTATGCAATTTTTTATTCATAGAGGGTATCCTGAATCATCGGTGTAGATATTTTGTTAAATTTTTATTCTTCTCCAAAGCTTCTTAGCAACTTTACTTGCTTCTTTCATTACCACTTCCTCATCAACTCCCAAAAACTGTCGATTCCACATCACCCATTTTCCATTTATCATTACGCTCTCGACATTCGAAGAGGTTATCCCAAAACTAAAATGACTGAGCAAGTTACTAGAAAACAATGGGGTTGGAGGATTATAATTTAGTATCACCAAATCGGCAACATTACCTATCTCTATATTTCCGAATTTTTGATTAAAAATTTCTGAAACAATTGTCTGTCCCGACTGAAGCAATTCCGGTAATCTTGGAAAACTGGTTTTATTTTTGGATTCCTGATTTCTGAAATATCCGTATTTCACTTCCTCAATCATATCGGCGGGAAAACCGTCGGTACCGAGCGCCGAGCGCTGTCCCAATAAATTCACCGGCGCATAACCGACATTGTTGTTCATATTCGAGCGCGGATTAAGAATGAGCCAGGTTTTTGCTTTACTGACTTTCTTAAATTCCTCCCTTGACAAATGAACACCGTGTGCATAAATTGACTTGCTGTTTAATAATCCGTGTTTGTTTAAACGGTCGACAACACCACTCCGATAATTTTCCAAACAGTCCGAAATATCGGCTTTGTCTTCAGCAACGTGAATGTGAATTCCGATATCATATTTTTCAACAAGCTCCCCAAGTTTTATCATTGAATCTTCACTCAACGTGAACGATGCATGCGCTCCAACCATTCCTCTGAACATAGGGTTGTTCTGATGAGCGACGATGAAACTTTCGTTTTCATCAAGACCTTCATTCCGTTTTTTTATTCCGCCTCTATCGGTGGTTTCGTAACATAAAATTCCGCGTAAGCCAACTTCTCCCATTGCATTTTTAAGCGTACCTAATGAACCAAAAACGTAATTCGGTGAAGAGTGATGATCGATGAGTGTTGTAGTTCCATACTTCGCTGCTTCGATTGAACCGACAAGCGCGCTGTAGTAAATTGATTCTTCGTCGAGAGCTTCATCTAACTTCCACCATTTATTTTGAAAAATTTCTAAAAAACCAATCGGCAATTTTTTAGGTTCCGACATTCCACGGGCAAGTGCCGAGTATAGATGTGTATGCGAGTTTACAAGCCCGGGCATAATTAATTTGCCTGAACAATCGACTACTTCCTCATTATTTTTAGGTT
>JBBINX010000075.1:0-9997 GCA_037443685.1 Ignavibacteriales bacterium | reverse complement strand
TAGCATTACTAATTGTTTTGATAGTTGCCTTCCTCTTTACTACAGTTTCAGCACGAGCAATAGCTATCGTCGGCACTAATCCGGTATCGGGAATGACTTTAATGACATTGATTCTGTCTTCATTCATACTTGTATCTATTGGCTTGAAAGGTAGCGCTGGAATGGTTTCAGCACTAATTATTGGCGGTGTGGTTTGTACTGCACTATCTATGGCTGGTGGTTTCATCACCGATTTGAAAATTGGTTACTGGCTCGGGACTACACCTATCAAACAGCAATCATATAAATTTTTAGGGACAATCGTTGCAGCAGCGACTGTTGGTCTGGTGATTATGCTTTTGAATGAAACCTACGGCTTCGTCGGCGAAGGAGCGCTTGTTGCTCCTCAGGCAAATGCTATGGCTGCCGTAATAAAACCGTTGATGTCCGAGATGCCGGCGCCTTGGGCATTGTATATCGCGGGTGCTTTAGTGGCTCTCACTTTACAAATGATTAATGTACCGCCGCTTGCTTTTGCACTCGGTATGTACATTCCGTTAGAATTAAACACACCAATACTTCTTGGTGGAGTAATTGCACATATAGTTTCTACTCGAACAAAAGACGAGCCGCTAAACAATGCACGTCGTGAACGCGGAACCCTAATCGCTTCTGGCTTCATCGCAGGCGGAGCGATCATGGGTGTGGTTAGTGCTACATTGAAGTATTTCAACTTCAATTACGAAAACTTCGGCTGGCACTGGGGCGAATCGTTCGGCGGTGAACTGTTAGCTGTATTTATGTTTCTCGGTATTGCGACTTACTTCATCTGGGATTCGATGAGAGGAAAAATAGAATAAAATATGCAAATACAATTTACCAAAATTCTAACTCATATAGAGCGATTGTTATATCAACTTAGCTACATGGAACTAATAAGTAAAAATTAGGAAACAATTTGCGTTTACCGCCTGAAAAAATAGAAGAAATTCGAAATTCAATAGACATAGTCGAATTGATTGGCGCTTTTGTGATGCTAAAGAAACGAGGGAAAAATTACGTTGGACTTTGCCCTTTTCATAACGAAAAAACACCATCGTTTACTGTTTCATCCGAAAAGCAAATGTATCATTGTTTCGGGTGTGGAGCAGGCGGTAACTTAATCTCGTTTGTGATGGAATTTGAAAAAATTTCGTTCATCGAAGCTGTAAAATTTTTAGCCGAAAAAACAGGAATTTCTTTACCCGTTCACACTCACGAATACGATGCGGCTGCAAACGAGCAAGAGGAATTATACTCAGCTTGCAAAGCGGCTGGGCTTTTCTTCTATCATAACCTTACCGAAACAAGTGAGGGAAAGTTTGCGCTAGAATACTTTCATAAACGTGGTTTCTCAAAAGATACAATACGAACCTTCGGACTCGGATACTCTGCAAATTCGTGGGACTCGCTTATTAAACACGCCGAAGGAATAAACATTCCGATTCAAACACTTGAAAAAGCAGGACTTGTAAGAAAACGCGAGGACGGAAGTTTTTACGATTATTTTCGAGGCAGGGCAATGTTCCCTATATTTTCGTCCACAGGGAGAACAGTAGGTTTTGGCGCACGAAAGTTATTCGAAGATGACCAGCTTGGTAAATATCTGAATTCTCCGGAAACTTTGATTTATAATAAAAGTCGAATCCTTTACGGTATATCACATGCGAAAGAAGCGATACGCGAAAAAGATTTTGTTGTACTGGTTGAGGGTTATGCCGATTTAATACATGTTTATCAAGAAGGGATCCATAACATAGTTGCATCGAGCGGTACAGCTTTAACAGCTGATCAAATTCAGCTCATCAGTAGGTACACAAAGAACATCACAATCGTTTACGACGCAGATTCTGCAGGGTCGAAAGCCGCAATGCGCGGTGTTGACCTGATATTAGAAAAGAACTTGGACGTTACTGTTGCGGTTCTGCCACAAGGCGATGACCCTGATTCATTCGTAGATAAATATGGCGGTGAAAAATTTTTTACACTTTTGAAAAATTCAGTTTCGTTCGTGGATTTTATAGCCCAAGCATTTGAACGGGAAGGATACTTGAAAACTCCCGAAGGACAAACTAAAGCTGTCCGCACAATCATTCAAACAATATCAAAAATTAAGGATGGTATTAAACGGAATTTCTACATCCAGCTCGTGGCAGAAAAATATGGACTATACGAATCGCTTTTACATCAGGAGATGGATAAATATATTCAAACAGATAAACGGCGAACGGAATATAATCCTGTACGTGATGAAATTGCTGAATCGCAAACTGACACATTCATATCAAATATCAACGACTCGAAACCAGTATTAAAAGTAGCAGAAAAAATTCCACTGGCTGAAAGAGACCTTCTTCATGCAATGATAGATGGTGGTCGTAAAGTTTCCGAATTTGTTTTTTCCTATTTTTCTCCCGAAAAATTTTCTCATCCTTACACTAAAATCTTAGCGAATGAGATTTATTCATTGCACGAAACCGCAAACGAAATAAATGCAGCGATACTTATCGATTCAATTACCGAGGCATCTCACTTTCAATTAGAAGATGTTGAAGCAATTAATAAACTTTTAACTGACTTAGCATTCAGTCAGTATGAGTTAAGTAAGCGATGGGCAGAAGGAGGAACCACAATTGTAAAAGGTGATGCAATGCAAATTGCCATCGATGCATTGCGTGTAATATTACTGCAAACTGTTCAGGAAAAATTGGAGACAAACCAGAAATTGATGAAGGAGGCAAGTAAGCGGGGCGAAGATTTAACACAATATATCCAAATACATACTCAACTTCTCGAGGAGAAAAAGTATTTATCCAACGAAAAATGTTTTCAAAACGACACAAAGAGTGAGTAAAATAATCTTTGTAGTGAAGTTTCGTATGTTCTGTGAATTACTTGATGGGCGTGTTGCCAAATGGATAAAGCTGTCTTTGCAAGAAGCGACGAAGCAATCTCGTTTTTTTAGTTGATTTCGAGAGCGAGATTATTTCTCTCGATTGAAGTCCGGATCGCAATGACTTTTCGGCAACAAGCTCTTTACGCAATTAAATTATTTCAAGCTGAAAACGTAAAACAAACTTGTGCTGTGGCTTTAATACTTTGGAAATCAAGCCAATTTCAATTATATTAAACCATAAAGAAGCAATTCATCTATTTTAAATGAGTGAAATACGACGCATTTTAGTAGTTCGAACCGACAGAATCGGCGATGTTGTGCTTACGCTGCCGATGTTAGATATTCTGAGGCTCAACTATCCCGATGCGTACATTGCGATGCTTGTGCGTGAATACACCGCAGACCTTGCACGAAATACAGATAATGTTGATGAAGTAATCTTATACGACAAAAACGGAAAGCTAATTCCTTTTTTTGAAATATTAGATATTTTTCGCAAACGTAAATTTGATGTTGTTTTTTTTGCATTCCCAAGAATGCGACTAGCAGTTTTAGCTTGGCTTGCCGGAATTCCTAATAGATTTGGCACCGGATACCGTCTCTATTCGATATTTTTTAACAAGCGTGTATTCGAACACCGCAAGCACGCAGAGCACCATGAGCTTGAGTATAACCTGAATTTACTAAAAGCATCCGGTTGTGTTGCCGAAAAGGTTAAAGCGCCCTGGATTAACGTCCCGTCGAGCAGTTTGGAAAAAGTGAAAAATAAATTATCGAGATACGGAATAGATACTGGCGTTCATAAAATAGTAATCATACATCCGGGCAGCGGCGGTTCTACTATAAATTGGAGAGTTGAAAATTTTTCAGAACTCGGTAAAATGATTTCTAATATTCCGAAGACAAAAATTATTATTACCGGCAGCATAGGCGAGAATCAACTCGTCCGGAAATTAGAAAAAGATATCTCCCAAAATGTAATAGGTATTATAGATGAGTTTTCGCTGGTCGAATATGCGGCGTTAGCAAAGTTGGCTGATTTATTTATCGGAAATTCTACAGGTCCGCTGCATATTGCCGCGGCAGTCGGCACACAGGTATTTGCATTTTATCCGCAAATTACAGCAATGAGCCCAAGACGTTGGGGACCATACACAGAGAAGAAAAATATTTTTGTTCCTGTTAATAAACCTTCGGATTGTAAGAAATGTTTAAAAAACAAGTCAAACTGTGAGTGCATGGATACAATCAGTGTCGAAGAAGTTTTTAATACAGTAAAAGATTATCTAGAAAATATAAATGAAGCTAAATAAAATAATATCGTTGCTATTTTCAATTGTCTTTACGATTTGTGTTGTTGTGGTTGTATTCTCATACTCGCAGAACAATCCCAAAGGGAATCAAGATACATTAAAAGTAATTGGGGATACTTTAGTAAAACAGGATACACTGCTCCAGAATTTTCAATTCAGGATCTTAGAAAACCGTGCTTATTCGGTTGGCGAACGTTTGGTGTTCGATGTGAAATACGGTTTTGTAACAGCAGGCAGAGCAATTATGACTATACCCGAATATGCGTATCATCGCGGACGGAAATGTTATAAGGTAGAATTCTATGTTAATTCACTTCCATTTTTCTCTACATTTTATAAAGTTGAAGATAAATATCTTTCATTAATTGATGTGGAGGGATTGTTTCCGTGGCGATTCGAACAGCGAATTCGTGAAGGAGGATATAAACGCGATTTTGCTGCCGAGTTTGACCCTGTCGACAGTGTAGCCATAACAACCGAAGGCAAATATCGAATCGAACCGTTGGTACACGACATCGTTTCGGCTTTTTATTATACACGTACTCTCGATTTTTCTAAAATGAGACCGGGGAACAAAATACATTTAAGGAATTTTTATAAAGACACAACATACAGCTTGGACGTAAAATTTAAAGGAAGACAAAAAATAGATGTAAAAGCCGGAACTTTCAATTGCATAATTGTCGAACCGATTATCGTGTCCGGAAGTTTGTTTAAAAGTGAAGGCACACTATTTATCTGGTTAACTGATGACGAAAATAAAATTCCTGTGATGGTAAAATCTAAAATTTTAATTGGCTCGATAACAGCGGAGCTATCCGAAATTTCAGGTATTAACGGAACCATCGGCTCGAAAGTGAAATGACCATGTCAAAATTCAATCAAATTAATTTAAAAAAAGTAAAAACGATTTCGATTAAATCGAGGAGGAGCAAAGTTACACCAGCCGATTTTGCAAAAGTTTATTCTCCGAACAAGAGCTTTTCGGATTTTGAAAAATCGCTTCCCGATATACTCGCAGCAAAAGATCTAAAAGCGTTAGTAGAAAAGATAGTTTTAGCTTACACCAAGAAGAAACCTGTGATTGTTCTTATCGGTGCGCACGTAATAAAGGTAGGACTATCTCCACTGATTATAGATTTAGTTAAAAAAGGAATTATCAGTACAGTGGGAATGAACAGCGCAGCGGCCATACACGATGTTGAAACAGCAATGTGGGGAAAAACATCGGAAGATGTAGCTGTAAATATTTTGGACGGCAAATTCGGTATGGCTCGTGAAACAGGTGAATTGATTAATCGCACTCTCAAAACAGTATCTGATATAAGCAACGCAGGCTACGGCGAAGCTTTAGGAATTGAACTGATTAAACAGAAAGCCCCCTTTTTGAAATTCAGTATTTTAGCTGCTTGCTATAAAGCAGGAATTCCTGCAACAGTGCACGCTGCAATCGGGACTGATATTATCCACCAACAACCGACAATGGACGGTGCGGTAACTGGCGAAATGACGTTTCGCGATTTCAAAGTTTTATGCAATAGCGTAAAAGATTTAATCGGCGGTGGAGTAGTTTTGAACATCGGGTCTGCGGTTATAATGCCGGAAATATTTTTAAAAGCCCTCACTGTTACACGTAACCTTGGTTACAAAACTTCGGGATTCACAACAGCGAATTTCGACATGCTTCACCAATATCGCTCTTTAATGAATATTGTAACCCGACCTACACAAGGTGGCGGCATCGGTTATAATTTTACCGGACATCACGAGATACTGATACCTATACTCTCGGCAATGATAAAAAACCGGATTAGATGATGACATTTTTAGAACGGCACAATATTTCGCCCGTATTATTCACTTTTATTACACTTGTAACACTATTTGTTACTTATCAAATTGTCGGATCGCTTGCCGCAGTTTTACTATTCGGTATCAAAATTAATCCCGATAATGTAACCGGTTACAGAATTCTAACAGCTTTCAGTCAGATAATTTTCTTATTGATTCCCACATTGTTATTAACCAAACTCGTATCGTCACACATTTGGGAATTTTTAAGGTACAAACGAACTTCGCTTCTTCAGATTATAATTTCATTTATTGGAATATTTTCTCTCCAGCAAATACTTCAAGTTTATTTAGCTGCTCAGGAATTGATTCCGGTTCCCGAACTATTCAAACCATTCTTAGACCAGATGAAGCAAATGATTGAAGAGAGCTACCGCCTGATTGCTGGTTCTGCCGACTTTCCCGAACTAATTTTTGTTATCGTTGTTATAGCATTAATACCAGCATTTGCAGAAGAAACTTTGTTTCGCGGAATGGTTCAAAGAACTTTTGAGCATTCATTAAACCCTAAAAAAGCAATTATATTCACAGGAATAATTTTTGGTTTGTTTCACCTCAACCCGATTACATTAATACCGCTTTCAATTATTGGTTTTTATTTAGGTTTTTTAGCTTTTAAATCACAAAGCATATTCGTACCGGTTTCGGCCCATTTTTTTAATAACTTACTGGCAGTTCTTGCCATTCATCTAAACTACGGAGACGACGAATTAATAACCGGCAAACCTGCCGAAATGCCGTTCGAGTTGCTGTTAATTACTTTTATCACTTTTTCATTAGTTTTTGTTCTCTCGATATATTATTTTATACGCCTAACAGACTCAATAAAATTAAAAACAAATACCGAGGTATAATATGCCATACTGTCCGAAATGCAGTTACGAATATGTAAAAGGAATCACAATCTGTCCCGATTGCAACTTTGAACTTACCGAAGGTGATCCTGTGTATTGTTTTAACTGTGAAGAATTAATGATAGTGAAAAATATTTTTTGTTCACATTGCGGTTACGTTCAATCAGATTTTTTGAAAGACGAACAGGATATTATGTGCGAAGTTCATCCAAATGTAGAAGCGATGGGGATTTGCGTTATCTGTAAAAAAGCTGTTTGCAGTGATTGTGCTGTGGAAAAAAACAGCATACTTTTCTGTGATGACGACAAGCATATAAAAGTCGCGCAAGACTGGGCTGTTGCCTTTACAACTAATACCGATTACGAAGCTGAGATGATAAAAGCAAATCTAGAGGGTGCCGGAATTCCTACAATGGTATTCTCACAGCGTGACCATGCTTATTTTATGATTATCGGCGATATGGCGGTTGTAAATGTGATGGTGCCACGAGAACGCCTCGCAGACGCTGAGGAATATTTAAAAAAAATGAATTTCTTTGGAGAAGATTTAGATGAAGAGGAAGCATAAATTCCGGGATACTTTATAGTGAGTAATCTTGCGATTCGAACAATAACGGCGCTAATCGGTATTCCGGTTATCATCTTTGTGTCAATTGCCGGAGGAATTTATTTCCTTTTCTTTTCAATCGCCGCTTCTACATTAGCATTGCGCGAGTTCTATAAATTAGCCGAAGCAAAGGGAGTAAAACCTCTGATAACACTCGGACTGGTTGCTGGGGCACTTGTTAACATCTCTTTTTATCATAAAAACATACAAACTTTTATAGTTAGCCTTTTTGAAAAAACACAAGTTTTTGTTCCTTTCCCTTCTCAAGCACAAGTTCTTTTGATAATTACTTTAACATTACTTCTGATATTAATGTTAGTAGAGATATTCCGTAATAACGGTTCTGCGATTATAAATTTAGGAACGACTCTCTTGGGGATATTTTATGTTTCTTTATTTTTCGGGACGTTAATTGGCTTGCGGGAACTTTTTGTACCATTCGATTTCCCGGTTTACAGGTTTTTTCCAAACGAGCTAAATCCTTCCGACACTACTACGGCAAAAATTTATCTCTGGGGTGGTATTACTGTTATTACAATTTTTGCTACAATATGGATATGTGATACAGCGGCTTACTTTGGAGGTAAGTTATTTGGTAAACACAAATTGTTCGAACGTGTAAGTCCGAATAAAACTTGGGAAGGTGCGATTACCGGATTTCTTTTCGCGATAGCTGCGGCAGTTGCAGCAAAATATACTCTGCTTGATTACTTTACTATACAGGATGCGATCGTACTTGGTATGGTTGTCGGTATCTTCGGACAGTTGGGCGACCTCGCTGAATCGTTGTTGAAGCGCGACGCCGGTGCCAAAGATTCATCTTCTTTAATTCCGGGACATGGGGGAGTCTTGGATAGGTTCGACAGCTTACTTTTTGTTTCTCCAATCGTTTATCTGTATCTGGATTTTATTGTGTTTATGTAGTTAGCGGATTCAAACAGATATCCTAAAAAATCTTTATTATTGTTGTTGTTTGTAGTGTTATGTATTATTGATTTAGCTGATTATAGTAGTGAGAGTAAAATTTAGAGTCTTTGAAAAGGTCTTAGAATAAATTACTTATATTTTTAGTTTAAAAAAATCTTAGTTTTCCACTCTAAAACTAATAACTGCACATAAAAAAACAGCGAAAATTGTTGACATAATCTATCAATTCGTTTATATTAGATCGTAGAATATTAAGTTTACTTCAAGTCTTTTGTTTTTGATAAATATTGAAAATTTTTCGATTGAACTCCTGGTGAAAGGGAACTTGCACCCGGGATTTGAGACGATAGATAACTTGCATCATCCAATGCACCGTAATTCTCAAGTATTACTTACTATCAATCTACCGACACAATATCGGTTTTACGAAATGGACGCTAACCGGGCGGTAAACAATGCTATTTTTACTATTACTAATGATCAAATAGATCAAGTTTTATGCAGTGATGGTGATAATAGACCTAACATTGCATGGTGGGGACGTAGAACGGAAGTGTATGATATTCATGCACCGCAAATTGATAAAAACGGAAATGCTCGATGGACTCCGAAAGGGTTAGCTATTTGTTTGGCTCGAAGCATGAAGTCCGCTCCAAGTATTGTTTCTGATAGTGCCGGCAGGGAAATAATTGCTTGGAGAGATGATCGTATCAGTTCGGATAAATATGAACTTTATCAAAATTAACCCAATCCCTTTAACCCAGTGACAAAAATAAATACTCAATTAATACCTCTTTTCTCTTAGAAAAATGTTAACAATTTGCTCCACCGCGACTACATAACAAGAATAATAGAACAAATGAATAAAGATTTTGCTAAAATTTTATTCAACAAGGAGTTGAAACAGTGCGAGAACGCACTTGTGGAGATTCAAACGCCCGGCGAAAATTTTATCAGCCTTAAACGGAAAATAATAGGTCAGCTAATCGAGGCTGATATTATTTCGTTGTTAAAAATTGGAGGCGAATTACCTGTTGGAAAAACTATTGTAACATCTTCCCTTCTTAAAGAAAAGCTATATTTTAGAATTGCTCGGCAAAGAAGGTGAGAGATGGAAAGCGTATCTGAAAATATTCAGTTCATTAGTTGATGTACTTATGGTAGAAACTATTAAAGATATTAAAGGCAGAGCAGCAGAAGTACTATAAAAGATTCGAAGATTTAATTTACCCTATAATATAGGGGAAAAGCGGATTTGGTTTAATTCATAATTTATAAATTAAAAAGTTTATTATGAACCTCAATCGTGTAAGGACATTAAAAGAAAATAAGTATAACGGCGGACTGGTTATTTACTGGATGAGCCGCGACCAACGGCTTAACGATAACTGGGCACTCATACATGCACAAGAGTTGGCAAAACAACATAACGTTCCTTTTGCTGTAGCATTCTGTCTCGTACCGGAATTTCTGTGGGCGACAATCAGACAGTATGGATTCATGCTTAAAGGACTGAAAGAAGTTGAGAAGA
>JBBINX010000074.1:0-10050 GCA_037443685.1 Ignavibacteriales bacterium | reverse complement strand
ACATCCACCTGTGCATTGGTTAAAGCCGAAACTCTTTCGACCGTGTCTTTAGTAACTCCGACACCTGCACCAACGCGTAATCGACCGTGATTATCTTTGCAAGAATTAGGATGCTTTTTCTTTTTCTGAATATCCTTTACTGTGATTAACCCTTTAAGTCTTCCGTTTTTGTCGATGACCGGTAGTTTTTCAATTTTAAATTTTTGCAAAATACGTTCAGCTTGTTCAAGTGTAGTGCCAGCGTGTGTTGTAATAATTTTTACAGTCATTACAGATGCGATACAAAGTTTTAAGTCGGTTTCAAACCGTAGATCGCGGTTCGTTACAATTCCTATAAGTTGATTATTATTGTTAAGAATAGGGATACCGGAAATTTTATATTTATTCATTAATGCAAGAGCATCTCCGACGGTTCCGTTCACGTTCATTGTTATGGGCTGTAATATCATACCGCTTTCGGAACGTTTAACTAAATCAACTTGGTAAGCTTGTTGTTCAATCGACATGTTTTTATGTAGAATCCCGATGCCCCCTTCGCGCGCAAGCGCAATTGCAAGTTCCGATTCTGTAACAGTATCCATCGACGCTGATATGATTGGTATGTTTAGAGATAATGAACGTGTGAACTTTGTGGTTACATCCACTTCGCGGGGAAGTATGTTAGATTTTCTGGGGAGAAGAAGAACATCATCAAATGTTAATGCCTCGTTTAGAAATTTTTTGTTGTCGATAAATTTTTTAGCCATACTTTTGCTTTTATAAATTCATATTCAGATCCGAATCTCAAAATCCTAAATCGCTTTTAGCAAACTAAACAAATCCCACATCATAAATACAAAATCTACTTCATAATTCATCATTCGTTATTCGATATTCATTATATAAATTTTTTATTCAAACGCAGCTAATCCTGTAATATCTTCACCCACAATCAGTGTGTGCATTTCGTGCGTGCCTTCATAAGTTTTTACAGACTCTAAATTTGCCATGTGTCGCATGATCGGATACTCATTTAAAATTCCGTTAGCCCCGAGTATTTCGCGAGCGATACGGCTGATTTCTAATGCGTGATGAACATTGTTGCGTTTAGCTAACGAAACCTGCTGAAACCGAGATTTACCTCTATCTTTCAATCGTCCTAATTGTAAAGTCATAAATTGCATCTTCGTAATCTCGGTGAGCATATGAACAAGTTTTTCTTGTGTAATCTGGAAACCAGCAATTGGTTTTCCAAACTGAATTCTTGAGAGCGAATAATTAAGTGCAGTTTCATAACTCATCATAGCTGAGCCGATTACGCCCCAAGCAATTCCGTAGCGAGCTTGGTTCAGGCACATCAGCGGCGAACGTAAACCTGATGTGTTTGGGAAAATATTTTCTTTCGGAATTTCGCAATCCTCAAAAACTAACTCGGAGGTTATAGAAGCACGCAGCGAGTGTTTACCTTTCATTTCGGGTGCTGAATAACCTTTAGTTCCTTTTTCTACTAAAAAGCCATGAACGACTCCATTCAGCTTAGCCCATACAACTGCTACGTCAGCGTTGGTGCCGTTTGTAATCCACATCTTGGCTCCGTTAAGAATATAGCAATCGCTTTTTTCTTCAGCACGTGTAATCATACCCCCAGGGTTCGAGCCAAAATCGGGCTCAGTTAAACCAAAGCAGCCAATCATTTTGCCTTGAGCTAATTTGGGCAGCCAAAAATTTTTCTGTTCCTCACTGCCGAACGTGTAAATAGGATACATCACAAGGGAACTTTGCACCGATGCAAAACTTCGCACTCCGCTGTCACCGCGTTCAAGTTCTTGCATTACTAAACCGTATGCTACATTATTCATCTCGGCGCAACCATATTTTGCCGGAAGTGTGGCGCCGAACATTCCCATCTCTCCCATTTTAGGAACCAATTGAGCGGGGAATTCTCCTTTCATATAATAATCTTCGATTATAGGAAGAACGTTGTCGTCAACAAATTCCCGTATCGTATCCCTTATTATAATTTCTTCTTCGGACAATAGAGAATCGAAATTATAATAGTCAACACCTTTAAATTTTGGCATAATTTCTATAAATTTTGTGTAAAACTAATAAATAATTGAGTGAAAGGCAAGGTGATAAGTCGTTTCATCTTTGAGACTGTTTCAAAACTTAAAATCCAACTGGATTCCTATTCGGTTGTCGTAATTCCCAGGTAGTTCATCCCATCCGCTACCAATTTTTTTTACGTCCTCACGAATTAAACACGAATATTTTGTTGATAAGTCGAGCGAACCCAACAAACGATACTTTATAAGCAGATACCATTTTATTCCTCTACCGTAAAAAACTGGGATAGTTAACACTCCTGGCAAATCATTTTCGTATTGACTGATTCCAGAGTTATATGAGTCGCTTCTAAAAAGACTTATCCGACATTTGATAGCCAAACGGTTCGATCCTCTATATGTTAATTCTTGATATACCATTTTTCCAATTTCGTAATCGCTGGAAGATTTCATTCCCACCGTTTGATACTCAATCCTGAACCTAAATTTATAATTTCGGTTTAAAATATAATCAACGTTGAATCTGTAATTATTTTTATTTTTTAAATCGATTATTCCGACATCTCTGTTAAAATCATCCGAGATTTTAACTTTTTTGTCAACTTGTTTTTGCCGATATCTTAAATAGATGTCGATATCTTTTATGAGTTTAGATTCGAGCTGTATAAATTTTTCGTTTCCGCGAACAGGATAATTCAGCGAAGAAGAAACCGGAAAAATAAATTGGTCATAGTAGGCGCTTATTTTAAATCGCTTCACCGGTGTTATTTGCATTCCTATGTAAAATCCGTTTTCATTCGAACCACCATAATTTTCTCCAAAAGGATTTGCATACCTTCCAAAATATCCATACGGATAGATTCTGTATAGAGATACCAGCTTCACTTGCTTTAAAGGCGTTATCAAAATTCCCGTTACACTACTCAAATTTTTTTTAGAACTATAAGCAAGCTCGCCAAATAATTTTATTTCATCAAATTTTATTATGTAATCTGAACCAACAATCCCGTATCTTCGACCGGCATATTTCTTCCCGCTATGTAAAAATAAATTCCTCGAAAATTCGGTTGTATAACCCGTAATACCAAATTTAAATTTATTAAGGTAATTATATGATATTCTTGAACCATAAAGCAATTCTAATAGATTCGCCCGTTTCGAAATTTCCGATTCTGTCCGAAAAAATCCGGTATTATAAATACTTGTTACATTATTAAAAGTATCGATAGATGCGCTCAAATATTTTCTTGAATAGAATATCGAAGCGCTAATATCGGATAATTCAAAATGTGCAGCAGCCCCTCTCAGGAATCCGTTTTCATCGGACGACAAATGCGGCTTTAATCCCGTACCCTCTTTGAATGTGCCTGCAGTAATTATTGCACCCTTTTGAAAATCATATCCTCTCCATAAAACTAAACCTTGTCCCGATTCGAAAATGAAATCTCCCAATATCAACGACTTCATTAACCAGATGTTCTTTACTTGAATGTAACCGTTAGTAAAATCGTTAATATATTTTTCGCCGGCATCCTTTTCGAACAAAAGTCCGGCTGCAATATTCTCGCCTTGTTCAACCTTTGTTCGTTGATACGATTTTATACGTGTTCCTGAATATTTTCCACTGATGTAACCATAAGCGGGCTGCAGCTTCTGGCTAAACCTTGAACGTCCCGATATCGAAATTTTATGTGCACTCACTTTGTCTATTGCAGGCACCTCATATTCGGTAACATCCAAGAGTTGTGAATCTTCTTCTTCGGTGGTCTGCTCAATCAATTCTTCGATATAAGTATCGGTAGTATCATCGTAAACAAGCGTATCAACTTCAGATTGAGAATATGAAAGTGTGCAGAATATTGACAAAAATATTATTAAGCCGAAAATATATTTCATTTCAATTTCCCCATCTAAATGTAATAGTAGCCGAATGCGAAAATCCCAACTCTTGATGTGTGAAGAGGGCATAATCGAGACGGACAAAAGCTACTTCTATACCCACCCCGCTTGCAAACGAGGTTGGATTATCCGAAACACCAAAACGAAGAGACAACATATCGAATATTTGATATTCAGCACCAAACTTTGGCGAAGCATCGAAACCAATTTCTTTCTGGTAATCGACTAGCAGGATTAAGTTGTTGAGTGGTGAATAAGAAATGCCCGAACAAAAAACTTGAGGAAGTTTTTCTCTCGATTTTCCGATTGAGGGGATGTTGATATTTTTTGCCGATATTCCCAAAAATAATTCACTTATCACAGAACTAAATAGTGGCAGCAACACTCCCGCATCTAAACTAATAGCCGCATCGGTGCCGTAACCTCGAATAGCGAGATAATGATAATTGAAATTAGTTCCGAAATAAATTCCTGCAATAGAGTTTGCATACGAAACTGTTGCGGAGATTTCCTTATAAAGTTCAAACCCGAATTTACGAACACCAACACCGAACGTTCCGAACTGCGTTGAAAAGTTTCCTGCAACTGCGGCGGTGTTTAATTCTGATAATTCGAATTGATTGGGTGAATAAAAGAAAGAAAAGGTATTCTGGTTAATACGCACAATTCCGGCAGGATTGTAATAAATAGCCCAGCAATCATCCGCCAAACCTACAAACGCGTTTCCAAACGATTTAGCTCTTGAGCCGGTTTCGTAACTCTCGAAGGCGGCAAACAATGGAATCGTCGAGCTTAAGAAGAAAACAAAAACCAAACGAATTTTCATAAAACCTCCTGTTCAGTTGTTTATGTCGTTCGGAAGGCGTTGAAAAATTATAGGATTTTTTCTGTTAAAAAGCAAACAGTTTACTGCTCATTTCTATGACGGGCTTGCTATTAATACTGTTGAATGATATATTAATTCAGTTAATACAACGAATGGAATCGATATGATAAACTTATTTATGGTAGCTAAATCTGCACCTCAAATAGAAAAGTTAGTCCTTCCGCTTATTGCTTTTTTACTAATTTTAGTCATTGTAAATACACTGTTTAATTGGATTAAAACTAAACCTTGGAAAAGAATTAAAATTGATATTCAAGAGGTAACTGAGGAAAATTCACATCCAAATTTAACGGAAGCCGGTAATGATGAAAACATCGAACAGAATTTAAAAATGAAACTTGTTTGATATTCGTTACTGATGTTTCGCAGAATACAGATTTACCATAATATCCTCACGATATATCGTGTGGATTAATGGAGCCCAGCCAATCATCAAGAGCTACAGCTCGAAAGTTGTGGGGTTATAACCTTCGTGCTTTTATTTTTTATTTTTCCCCGAATTAAAGTTCGGGGGTATAGAAACACGAAAACTATTTTTCTTTCTTAAAAATTTTTCTTTCTGATTCAAAGACAACCTCGTACTTTTCTTTGCTAAATTTTAGTACAACCTTGAATTGTATTCTTTCTGTGTGATGATTGTGTGTTGTTGAAAATATTCAAAATCTTCTTGAGCAAAATATTAAAGTGCAACATTTGTAATAACAACTGATGTTCCCATTCTTTTTATCCGCATAATGTATGTGCGAATATAAATTTATCTATATGAATAGACAAATCATTTTTTCCGTTATCCGTCAGCCAAGAAATTGACTGACGGAGTTGACTATTCGCAAACATTTACCTTTCGGTTTAATCCATAATTTTTCTTAAAAAAGCTGGTTTATCGGAGTCCGTTTTATTTATTCTTTCTCGATTATCTTCGTTAAACGACCGATGAAATAATGGATTTATATCGAATCCTCCTTTACGTATAACCGTCGGCTCTTCGAACTTCTGAATCTCTTGAATACCCGATGGAATCCTTTCTACCAATTTGGGGACATTTTTTGTTGTTCTGCTAGAACCCGTTCCACGCTTATTAAAACCTGTGGCAATTACTGTAACCATTACATCATCTCCGAAGCTTTCGTCAACTACGGCACCCATAATTATATTAGCGTCTTCGCCTGCGGCTTCTTTAATGACACTGACGGCTTCATCGAATTCAACTGCTGACATATTCGGGCCACCGGAAACATTCACAAGCACACCTTGAGCACCGGCTATCGAAACACCGTCGAGCAGTGGACTGGAGATAGCTGCCTGAGCCGCCTCGATTGCTCGGCTTTCTCCGCTCGACCTACCGCTTCCCATAAGCGCGTCGCCCATTTCACGCATCACAGTTTTAACATCTGCAAAATCTACGTTGATGTAGCCGGGAACAGTAATCAATTCAGAAATCCCCCGCGTTGCATTGTGTAAAATTTCGTTCGCTCTTTCAAAGGCAACCGGAAGCGGTGTATTCCTTTCAACGATTGATAACAGTTTTTGATTAGGTATTACTATTAACGTATCGACGTGTTTCTTTAACTCTTCGATACCGGCATCCGCGAAAGCCATTCGCTGCTTCCCTTCACAATTGAACGGTTTTGTAACTATACCGACAACTAAAGCGCCATTGCTTCGAGCAATATTAGCCACGATAGGAGCGCCGCCGGTTCCTGTCCCGCCACCCATTCCAGCAGTTACGAAGACCATATCGCTACCGGCTAATGCGCGTGCTATTTCTTCTCTATCTTCCTCGATAGCACGTTGTCCGATTGTAGGATCGGCGCCCGCACCCAATCCACGGGTTAAATTTTTACCGACCTGAATCTTATTCTGGGCTTTGTTCCTCTCGAGTGCTTGTAAGTCGGTATTGATAGCAAAGAAATCAACACCTTGCAAACCCATATCAATCATACTGCTGATAGCGTTTCCACCACCCCCACCGACACCAACTATGCGGAGTTTTGCTCCACGATCTGAGTAATTGTCAAGTTCTATCACTTTTGTATCTCCTTATGTTGTTAAATATTAATTATTTATTATTTTTTACATTTCTTTAAACCATTCGGACATTCTCGTGAGAATGTTATGTATAGATTTTCCTTTTCTTCCGTTTTGAGGCATACGAAATATGCTCTCTCTATTGCGTAGTCCGTATAACACTAAACCTACACTCGTTGCGTAGATCGGATTCTCTACTTCGCGAACAAGTCCCGCTTTGAAACCAGACGGGATCCCTATTTTTACCGGCATCCCTAAAACTTCGCGTGCTAATTCGGAAGTACCTTTTATCAGAGAACCACCACCCGTAAGCACTATACCGGCAGATAGATGTTTTGATGAACCGGAACGTTTAATCTCTAATAATGCAATCTCTAAAATCTCTTCCATGCGCGGTTGAATTATTTGTGCAACTAAGCGTTTATCTACTTCAATGGGGGGTCTGCCACCGATGCCGGGTAATACAATAGGTCCGTCGTCAACAACACTTGGGACATAAGCGAAACCGTGCTGGCATTTTAATTTCTCAGCTTGCTCTGTAAGAATGCCAAGAACTTTACGCAAGTCACTAGTTACTTGATTACCTGCGATAGGAATTACTGCGGTATGACGTATTGTACGATCTTCGAAAACTGCTAAATCGGTTGTTCCTCCTCCGACATCTAACAGCGCAATTCCAACTTCTTTTTCTTCTTCATCAAGTACTGCATAGCTGGACGCTAACGGTTCGAGAACAATATCGTGAATTTGAAGCCCCGCCCTCTCGACGCACTTGTATATATTTTGTGCGGCAGATATTAAGCCGGTAATGATATGCACGTTCGCTTCTAATCGAACCCCCGACATACCGACCGGATCTTTTACTCCATCCTGACCATCAATAATAAACTCTTGTGGGATTACGTGTATTATTTTTCTGTCTGCCGGTAATGCGACGCGTTTGGTATCTTCAATCAATCTATTTACATCCTGTTTCGTTATATCGTTATCAGGGTTACTAATCGCTATTACACCGCGGCTCTGAAAACTTTTTATATGCTCACCTGCAATCCCGACAATTACAGATTGTATTTTTATTCCGGAGCGTGATTCTGCTTCCGCAATTGAACTGTTAATAGACCTGACAGTTTTCTCAATATTAGTTACCACGCCTCGCGTTAACCCATCGGACGGACTTAATCCAACACCTAAAATATTGATATTATCCTGTTCATCAATTTTTGCTACAACAGCACATACTTTTGTTGTACCAATATCAAGACCCACTAAAATATCATTTTCCATTTTTATCCTTTTCAAATCATTTTTTCTAAAGATTTTTTTATTTCTTCCGGTTTCCATCTCACAACAACCTGATCTATAAATCGGACGTCAACCGACTTTAAATTACCTGCACCTCTTGGGATGACGAACTGTTTCCAAAATGCAGACAGCAACTGAAGTTTTTTCTTGTATCGTTCTCTTCCGATGTTTATGGAAACTCCATAATCGGAAGTGTAAATAATTATATCGCGACCGTTGTTCAAATTTATCTCAGATATCAGATAGCATAAATCTTCATCCACATCCAACGCCAATGTCAAAATCGTAAGAGCGTTATTAATATCATCGGACGGAACTTTATCGCCTTCAATAAATATAGGATCCAAACTATTCTGGGCAAGCCCCGAACCATTCGGGGCAAGCATGTTTTTTCCGAAACCGGAGATAACCGGCAGGTCGAGTATTACATTCGATTGGATTTTCGAAAGTAAAATTCCTTCGCTATCGATATACCAAGTTTTACCTACATTGAGGTTGGCTATCGGACGGCGTTCTCTAACGTCTATATGTACAACTCCGTTCATCTTCCTAACTATAATCACTTCTTTTATATATTTTTGTTTCAACAAACGATTCCGTACCGAATCAAAAGATACATCATAAAATCCATCACCAACTTTTATTCCTGCAAGTTTCAGGATTTCATTTTCATTCAAGATGTATTCATTTTCAACTTCTATACTTTCGATAGATAATATATATTTCCATTGATGGGCAAAACCGCATATCGTTAAAAATGATACTAATGTAAATACGAATACAATTATATGTACTGTTCTCTGATTCATTTACTTTTACCGAAACCTAAAAGTTTTACCTCTAATTCGAGATTAACGTCGAATTTTTGTTTAACAATTTCTTTGCAAGTCTGAATCAGATCGAGCACATCTTGAGCTTTTGCGTTTCCCAAATTCACTATAAAATTTGCATGTTTTTCCGAAATTTGTGCTTCTCCGATTTTTAACCCTTTCAAACCGGCATCTTCTATCAATTTTGCCGCATAATAACCGGTAGGGTTCTTGAATATGCTGCCCGAATTGGGATAGTTTAGTGGTTGTGAGAGATTTCGTTTTTGCAAATATTCGATACGGGTTTTTTGCATCTCGTCAATATCTCCCTCGGGTAAATCGAATACTGCGCTTATAATTATATCGTTTATAAACGCCGAAGTTCGATATGCAAAACTCGCATCCTGTTTTTTTACTCGTACTGGTTTACCGTCGCGGATGACTTCAACATCTACGATGTGACTCGAGATTTCACTTTTGTATGCGCTTGCATTCATCACTAACGCACCTCCGATAGTCCCAGGTATTCCCGCCAATTTCTCGACTCCTTGCTTCCCATTCTGAATACAAAAGTCAACGAACCGAGCCAGCAAAACACCCGATTCAACTTCTACTAATCCGTTAACTAATTTAATCTGCTTTAGTCCTTGCTCAAAATTTATCACTATTTCTCTGATACCCGCATCGTTTACCAGTATATTCGATCCGTTTCCGATGACAGAATAATCCACACTATTTTGTTGTAGATATACCGATAAACTGATTGCATCTTCCTTATCAGAGGGTAGCATTAGTAAATCTGCCGGACCACCAATCTTAATTGATGTGTGCTTGTTCAGCGGTTCGTTGACTAATATGTTGCCTTTAAAGAATTGTTTTATTTCAGCAATCGAGATCATTAGAGCACTATTTTATTTTTAGTTTATTTAAAAATTCGTTTGCTAACTTCGTAATATCGCCCGCGCCCATTGTTAACACAATATCGTCGCGTTTTACAATTTTTAACAAATAATCAGTAACATTTTTCTTGTCATGAACATAATAAACTTCTTTATGTCCGAATTGTTTTGCTGCGTTCACT
>JBBINX010000073.1:0-10716 GCA_037443685.1 Ignavibacteriales bacterium | reverse complement strand
TCCAAGATATTATACGTTTAGACCGGGTAAATCAGTATAGATTAAAAGAGTTTGACAAAATTTTTAAATCTTATGTCGGATGACTACATACAATCTATAATATCAAAGCATAAGCTTCCAATCAATGCTAAGAAGAAAGCTGATCGTGCCGCCCAGCAACTCATGGAGATTATTCGTATCTGGGCGGGTGAAGTGTTAGAAAATATTATTCCTATCGGTTCGTATGCAAGGGACACAGGTGTATCCGGCTCAACTGAAATTGATTTAATGATTTCGTTGGACATTCACACCTGCGGAACATTAAAAGATTTGTATGAAAACTTATTCGCCTACCTTGAATCAAAAAACTTGAGTCCGCAAAAGAAAAATTTTTCAATCCGATTGATTTATTCTAATGTTTCGTTCGAGCTTTTCTCGACTCGTAAACCAGCCGTGGAAAAGAAAGGTAATATCCTATTCAACTGTCAAACTCAAACGTGTATTGAAACTGATGTACAAAAGCACACAGAACTTGTTTTTAAATCAGGGAGGTTGGATGAAATACGAGCTATAAAAATATGGCGCAACCTCACCAATTTGAAATTTCCTACTCTATACTTAGAATTGACTGTTATTAACGCTCTTTTTAACAGGAAGAAAAATAGGTTGGAGGAAAATTTTCTAAACGTTATGGATTATTTGACGGAAGGATTTCTCGAAGACGAGGTGCGGGATCCTGCAAATCCCGAAAATATTATTTCAGATTTACTTAACGATAAGGAGAAAAAAAATATTTCAGATGCGGCACGAATTGCACGTCTTCAAGCCGATTGGGAAAATATTATTTGGTGAATTTATAGAATGCTTTTGTTTAAACAATAACTTTTTGTATATTTTTTACAATTAGTATTGAAAATTTTATTAATCAATTAGATATTTATGCCTACTTACGGATATAGATGTAAACAATGCAAATACGAATTTGATGAATTTCAGAGTATAAGTTCGGATCCTCTAACCGAGTGCCCTAAGTGTAACCAAAAAACACTCATTCGAATAATTTGTGGTGGTTCCGGATTAATTTTTAAGGGAAACGGTTTCTATCTCACCGATTACAAGAATATTAACACCTCGCCTCCCAATGATAATGGTAAAACTGCACAAGAGGAGAAGAAACCACAGCCCGAAGTGAAAAATTCAAATCCGTCGGAATCTCCTGCTATAAAGCCTGCACCAGAACCTTAATTTTTAAATAAGTCCAGATTTTCTAAGCACATTTTTGAAATTGAAATATTTGCAACATACCATTTACTTCAAGATGTGAGTTGAAGTAACAATTTTCTATAGCTTCGAAAATAAAAGAACTGTTTATAACGACTATACAGTCTTGTTCAACTCTCAATTCATTCAACTGCTAAAATCCGATTCTCTCTTACCTCTGCATAAATCAAAAGTTATTGCGGGCTAATACTTAGATAACTCTGTGCATATTCTCTGGAATAACAACAAACTCAAATATGAAATCTTCTACAATAAACCTAAACTATATCAACATATACAACTCCCGCGTAAACCTTCTCTAAAGCACCCTTGGAGAAAACTTAACCAGATACTCTTTGGCAAACAACATAAATCATCTATTAAACTTGAACTCGTAACTTAATTTCGTTGACTTATGCCTGATATTTCTACTGGCCTATCACACATTATTTGAGGAATAATGGAAAATAATTGGAAGGAGTATATAAGCGATCCCCATTCCCGCAATAATTAACCCTATTAATGCACCAAGTGCCCAAAGGAACATCAGAAGTCCTTCATCGTCATATTTTGCCGATTTAAAGGCTTTATAAACAGCGAAAGCCGACCAACTCAACGATATCGAGGCGATAATGATTATTCCAAAAAACAATATTCTGTCTAAAATTGCCAATAAAACCTTTTCTTAGAAAATAATTCTTGCTAGTAATATCTAAAAATAATATATTTAAATAGTTAATTTATTATTTAACAAAATTTCATGACGAAGGTTTTATGATTTTAACAATATCTGAACGACTACACGCGTGGTTCTGGTGGGGAGTTGCTCTCACGATTTCTTTGTTTCTCTTTTTCAGTGCCTTCCGAACCTTAGCAAGTCAATTTTAATATTCATTAGATCCAATTTTCGTTGTCGTTACTTTTAACTCCGGCAAAGACTTCATCGTTGATAGAACCTTTTGCTTTCTTCATCACGAAAAGAGGAAATTTTTCTCTTTTGTCTTCTTTTGGTTTTAATAATATATATGCAACAGTAGCTCCGACCGCCATACCAAATAACGCCCAAATCCAAGTCTTCATTTTTTAACTCTTAAATTTATTTAATATTTTCTAAAATTTTGATTGATAGTATTTTTTTGCTTCTTCTGTTAGCATGCTTGTTACGAGCATACTATTCGATTTTTGTAAAATTTCTTCATAATTAACGTTAATGATGCTAAGCCAAAAATGATCATTTCTGTCTTTTAGTTTCATGATAGCAGTTGCATTTGACCATAGTATAATCGCCATCTGAACTGGGTCGATGCTCTTTTTGAAAGTTCCATCATTAATCCCTTTTGAAATCACTTCTATTATTATATTCCAAGCCAGCTGGCTTCTTTTATTAGATTCTTTCAGCATATCTTCCGAGGCTAGACTGTGTGATTGTGGATTATCTAAGTATGAAAACATCCTGAAATAGTTAATATGGTTTTGGAAAAAATGATAATAAGCGGTCCCTACATTTAACAATCGTTGTATAGTGGGTTGTTCGGGTGGCGAGTTATCTTTCAGCATTTTTGCAAGTAAGTCGAAACCACGACAGATAACTCCGAGATAAATATCATCTTTGCTTTTGTAATAAAGATACAGCGTTCCTTTGCTTACTTCGGTCAACTCGGCAATTTCATCCATCGTGGTAAATACAAGTCCCTTTTCGAAAAAAACTTTTTCAGCAGCATCGAGTATTGATTCACGTCGAATTTCTTTTTCTCTCTCTTTTCTCTCAGAAATGCCCATTTTAATATATTTTCGTTAATTATTTCTCTAAACTGACCCGCAGTCATTTGTTGAACTATAGTATAGGAATAAATTAATCCAAAAGCAAATAGAACAAATTAAAATAATTTATCTATGACTCAGAAGTCGAAGTCCGTTAATAATCATAACCTATGCACCACCATCGTCAGCAAGTATAGCCATCCAGAGTGTAGCAAACCCGAACGACCACGGCAATAAAAATACAGCGTTCGTCTCGAAGGCAATCGTAATATTTTGTTTAATAATTTTAATGTCTGCTTTGACAATTTTATAGTATCGGATATTTTAGAGAAGTTGTTCGACATTAAAACGATGTTCGCTGCTTCAATCGCCATATCTGTACCTGCAATCCCCATTGCAATTCCTACTGAAGCCGCAGCCAAAGCGGGTGCGTCGTTTATTCCATCGCCTACCATCCCAACATTCCCATATTTATTTTTAAGCTGATTAATTGATTCTACTTTCTGTTCAGGAAGCAACTCATACCGAATATTTTTTATACCGAGTTCGTTAGCGATCGAACGAGCATTCTTTTCATTATCACCTGTTAACATTATGATTTTATCAATCCCTTCAGCGCGAAGTTTCGAAATTTCAATTTTACTCTCATCGCATGCCGAATCGGCTACAGAAATCACTCCTATCGGAGTTGAGTCTTCAATTATTATAACTGTCGTTTTTCCTGAAGTTTCTAATTTTTCGAGAAGCATTTCGACCTCTTCACTGCATAAATTCAACTCCTCACAGAATTTATGGTTATCGAGTATATAAGTTTTACTATTGACCTTTGCTCTGATTACTTTTCCTGGAAAAGACTCGAACTCTTCACAGACGAGTTCTTGGAATTGTTCCGAAAGCTTTCGGGATTCAAATGCGTTTACCAATATTACATCAGCGATGTGGTGTTCTGATTTTGATTCGATTGATGCAGCAATTTTCAAAAGTTGTTCCGACGAATAAGAATTCAACGGAATTATATCTCTCATAACGGGCTTGCCTTCAGTTAACGTTCCCTCTTATCGATTGCAAGCGCTTCAATCATACCTAATTCTTCGAGATACTTACCTCCTTTAATAAGAACTCCCGTCCTCGCTGCCCGTGTCAAAGCACTAACTATTGTAATCGGAGTAGAAATTACGAGTGCACACGGACAAGCTATTACAAGCTGGACAAGCGACCGATAGAACCACTCGTTGAACGGTAGTCCAAATAAAACCGGTGGAACTACCGAAACCAGCAGTGCTATAATTGTTACAGCGGACGTGTAATAGCGAGAAAATTTTTCAATAAAAGTTTGGCTTTCTGCTTTCTCGCTTTAGGTTTCTTCTATTAAGTGTATTTTACGCGAAAGTGAAGTATCTTTGGAGAGCTTTGTAACCCGAAATTCAAACGTTCCCCTGCTGTTAATACTGTCCGCATAAACTTGATGACCGACCTGTTTCAAAATTGGTGCTGACTCTCCCGTTAATAACGATTCATTTACTGATGATGTGCCTTGCACTACAACACCGTCGAGTGGAACCCTTTCGCCGGGGCGGAGGATTACCGTTTCACTGGTATTTATTTGCTCTACTGGTTTTACAATTTCGAAGATTCCGTTTTTAACCGAAGCGATCGGCGGCGATAAACCTATTAGCGATTTTATTGCATGCCGAGTTCGCTCAATACTGTATGTTTCCAACAGTAAAGCCAAAGAGAACATAAATATAACAGCGGTAGCTCGGCATACTTGCCGATTGCCACCGCACCGAAAATAGTTATCGTCATTAAAAAATTCATATCTAGAGCTAACGACTTTGCTACCTTGAATCCTTTAATAAATATTTTCCATCCTCCACTAATAATAGCTGTAACAAAAATTGGGAGCATAATAAAATCAGAAAAGTCAAAGTAAATCAATACAATCCCCGTTAGCGTAACTAAACCTGATACGGAAGTATACAATAAGTTTGAGTATTTTTTTAAGGTACTTTTGGGCGACTCGAGGTATTGAGTTTTTTGGGCTTTGAAGCTGGCACTCGATATAGCTGCGAATATTTCTTCTTCCTCACAAGTGTGGCTAACACTCAGATTTTGTGTGATTATGTTTAAATTAAAGCTTGCCACACCTTCAATATTGGCAAGTTTTTTTTCCGCACAACAATTTCATCGTTAATACAGCAAATCCCGGTTACATTAAAAGTAGTATTTTTTATTTTTACTCATACAATATTATTCAGAGATATGACGCAAGGCAGCTTTTATTAAATCCTCTATGTGTTCATCGTCTAATAAGTAATAAACTAACTTACCCGCTTTACGGTGCTTAACAATCCGCAAACTTTTTAGCAGGCGAAGTTGATGCGAGATAGCTGACTCAGATAGATTGAGCAACGCGGCTATATCGCAAACACATAGTTCTTCTTTTCCCAGAGCCATTACGAGTTTAAGCCGTGTTGGATCCCCTAAGATTTTGAATGTTTCAGCAACATTTAATATATCGGTTTCATTTTTAATTGCATCTTGAGCCGATTTGACTCTGTCCTTATGGACGATGCCAATTTTGCAGACTGGAATCAGTTTTGACATTTTAATATTCCTTTATATATGTGATTGAGCAACTGTTCACTTGTAATATAAGCATGAATTTTGATAAAGGCAAATATGTGTATGGAGTTTAGAAAAGTTGAGATGTTATAAGTGATTATAATAATGCAGAAATAGTAACCGACGTAAAATTGAGAAAAATGTTAACCGTCAGTCAGAGCTGAATTGACACGATTGTGATTGGTATTCTACGGGGCAACTTCAAATAGAGCTTAAATTAAATTTTCCTTCTCAAGCGCGCAATCGGAATTTTCAATTGCTCGCGATACTTAGCAATTGTCCGGCGTGCAACGATATATCCTTCGTTTTTCATGATATCTGAAATTTGATCGTCGCTGTATGGTTTATTTGGCGGCTCATTTTCAATTAGTATTTTAATCTTATTCTTCACTTCCTTATTCGATACCTCTTCTCCGTTAGTCGTAGATATCTTATCGCTGAAGAAATATCTTAATTCATAAGTGCCGTATTCGGTTTGCACATATTTACCGTTTACTACACGACTAATCGTAGAAATATCCATACCAATAATTTCTGCTATGTCTTTATAAATCATCGGCTTGAGGTTCTCTCCAGTATTAAAAAAAACTCTTTGTTTTTCTACTATTGTACGCATAACCCTCAACATAGTATCGCGACGCTGATGTATTGATGCAATGAACCATTTTGCTGCTTCAAAACGTTTGCGAATAAAATCTTTTGTCTCAGCCGATATCCCCCCTTTTTTCCGTCTCGACATCAACTCCTTATAACTTCTATTAACCCGTAATGGTGGAATATTCTTGTCATTAAGTGTGATTAGAATATCATCGTCGTCGTGTTCGACTATAAAGTCAGGGACGATGTAATTCTGCTGAGGTGTGAATTGACCTTCTCCCGGCTTGGGGTTTAACTTTTGGACTAACTCAATTACTTGTTTTAATTTTTCGATAGTGATATTAAGGTTCTTTGTTAATTCCTCGAAATGTTTCATTGTAAAATCTTCGAAGAATTCGCGAAGCATTTTTTGAGCTAAAGTTTTTATCTCGATGTCAAAATCGCTGACATCAAGTTGAGCGAGTAAACATTCCTGTAATGTGCGGGCACCGATACCCGGCGGGTCGAGGCGTTGTAACTGAAATAATACTTTTTCGGCTTTTTCAATATCGATATACAATTGTTTACTCAAATTTAAATCTTCAACGATATTTTCCAATGGACGTCGTAAATATCCGTCTTCGTCAATATTTCCTATAATCTCTTCAACTATCATTATTTCGTCATTATCTAAATCGAGCAATTGAGCTTGTTCGAGTAAGCGTTGTGAAAAAACAACCTCTGCGGCAATTGGAATCTCCTCTTTATCTTCATCATCTTGTACGGGGGTATCGGCAGCCCTGTAGCCACTGATCTCATCATTCATAAAATCTTCGAATGTGTATTTATCGTCGTTACTATCCTTCCTGACTATTTCTTCATCGTCCTCAGTTTCAAGCGGTGTTTCTTCAACCGATTGTTCTTGTGTTGACTCAGCTTCATCTTCCATTCCCTCTTCCAAAAGAGGGTTCATTTCCAACTCCGCCTTGATCCTTTGTTCAAGGGAAAGTAAGGGCAGTTGCAGTAGCTTTAAATACTGCACTTGCTGAGGAGTAAGCTTCATCAACAGCTTCTGATGTTGCGTAAGTTTTAGCATGTTTAAATATTCAATCAGTCTCGTTTTTTAATAATTTTTCACATTCGCTACGGAATTCTTCATACCATTTCAACCCGTAAGTCCGCACAAGAGCATCTTTCAAGAATTTGTATAACGGGATCGACTCTTCTGTACCTTTGATTAAAGCCGGTTTACAATCTTCCAATCTCTCATAACGCATCACATCACCACCGAAGTTCGAAACCCTTATCGGAAACAGGTGACACGATAATGGTTTTTGCCAATCGATTTCGTTATTAAAGTAAGCTTTTTCGAATGCGCATTTTGCTACTACGCCTTCATAATATACGAAAGTGCAATCTTTATTCTCGACACAGTTTGTCGTATAGTCATCATCTGCCCCTTCGATACCGCCGTTAATTTCTACTGCATGGCGGTGAGAGGGAGATAAATATTTTTTTACAATAGGAAGCGCTCTTTGTATTTTTGCAACTTCTTCGTTTAAAAGTGGAGCCCCTTTTCCACCAGGGATTGTGCAACAGCCACCTTTACAGCCAAATAAATTACACGCAAACTTTATATAAGCTATACGCTCGTCAACAATTACGTCTTGTACGATAAACATCTTATATACAAGATACTGTTTTTTTGTGAAATAGGAAAGTCAAACAATGTATCTCATCACAATCTGACGAACATTTTGCCTGGTATTTGTTTTACTAAACCCTTAAATTCGAGATTTAACAGACTGACGAGCGCATCGGCAGTCGACATTTTTATTTTTTCGGCAAGTATATCGATGTGGATTGGGTTGTCGTCAAGAATATCGTATATTTTTTTTTCAAATAAAGATAAATTAATGTCAACTTTAGTTTCGTGACCCCCTTTTAAAATCGGTTTCAGTTTAGGTGCTAATTCTATTAGAACATCATCGATTGAGGTTACGAGTTTTGCTCTCCCGTCTCTAATTAACACATTACAGCCTATTGACCTTTTTTCAGTAATATTTCCGGGAATAGCGAAGACATCGCGGTTCTGGTCTAATGCAGTACTTGCTGTAATCATTGCGCCACCCTCTACTCCTGTTTCAATAATTAAAGTACCTAGCGAAATTCCACTTATAATCCTGTTCCGACGCGGGAAATTTCCGGCATCGGGTTGTGTACCCATATCGAATTCAGAAATTATTCCACCGTATTCGGATATTTTATTAGATAGATTTTTATTTTCAGGCGGATAGATTACATCGATACCTGAACCGATTACAGCTATCGTCCTGCCGCGATATTTAATAGCCGCATTGTGTGCCACTGTATCTATTCCGCGGGCTAAACCACTTACTATTGTGATACCGAGACGAGTTAATTCCTGTGTAAATTTTTCGGTTATTGTTGTGCCGTATGAGGATGGATTACGCGTTCCTACGATAGCTATTGAAAATTTATCTTCATTCAACAATTTTCCCTTTAGAAAGAAATAAGGCGGGGGATCATAAATTTTTTTCAGCAGGTCTGGATATTCTTTCTCCCAAAAAGTTATTATCCTTGTTCCTGTTTTATTTGTTTTAGCTAACTGGTTTTCTGCATATTTTTCAGCTTCAATATACTTCGAACTTTTTCTGAATGATGAAACAGCAACAGCCATTTTCTGGCTGAACCCTTCTACAAATGCAACCTCCCTGGCTGATGCGTTTAGAGCAGATGCAGGATTACCAAAATGCGAAACGAGAAGACGAAGACGGTTCGGACCGATTCCTTGAATTCGTGAAAGAATTATCAGATCTTTTAAGTCCACGATAAGAGAAACAAGGTTTAATAGTTATTCAACCACTTCCAGCCCATCGACTACCGCTACAACAACAGAGTGAACCGGAATTTTTTCATCTTTTAAAACTTGTCGCGCTGAGCTTCCTTCGGCCATAACAAGCACTGTATCACCAACACCAGCATCTACTGTATCCAGTGCTAAAACATCCCTGCCAATGAAGTTTCCGTTCAGATCGATTGGTTGACAAATTAAAGTTTTATGTCCGCGCAGATGCTCGTTCTTCTGTGTGGAAACTATTGTGCCTATTACTTTAGATAAAACCATTTTAATACTCTTATTTTGAAATAAATATAGAATAAATATGGGATTTTAACAAACAGTTATATATTTTTTATTCGGTAGATTACTGACAATATAATTCGCCAGAAATTATATTTATTGATTTTAATGAAAGGGGTAATAAATTGGTCGATTTGGCCTAATAGGATGAAGCACTACAAATAATGGGTTTGTATGGATTTTATAGACTTATTAAGGAAGGGTGAAATTGTTTATAATACTCCGATTAAATATGAATTCAAAAATACGAACATACCATATCTAAAAGAATTCCTTTTTAAAATTTTCTATCAGTGTCTGAGCTTCCTCTATACTTTTAGCTTCAGCAATTATTCTCACAATCGGCTCTGTATTTGATTTTCGAAAATGTACCCACGAATCGGTCAAATCTATTTTGACACCATCTTCGGCATTAATCTTTTCAGATTTAAATTTTTCAATAATTTGATTAAGAAGTTTATCCGGATTTAAATTTCCTATTTCAACTTTACTTTTAATTATGTAATATTGTGGCAATGTGGATTTGTACTCCGATAAACTCCCCCTAAATTCGGCAAGCATTTGTAAAATTAAGCCGATACCCACAACAGCATCTCTGCCGTAATGTGCTTCGGGTAGTATTACACCACCGCTCCCCTCACCGCCAATAACTGCACCGATTTCCTTCATCTTTTTTGCGACATTAATTTCTCCGACTGGAGTTCTAACAACTTCCGCGTCGGAACATTTTGCGATGTCGTCCACAGCCTTTGTCGTTGATAAATTTACTACGACTTTCTCACCTCTTTCTTTTCCCTTCTTACTCAAAATAAAGTTCAGCACTGACGCAATCGTATATTCTTCACCGAGCGGTTCACCCTTTTCTGTAATTAAAACGAGCCGGTCAACGTCCGGGTCGACAGCAATTCCGAGGTCGGCTTTTTCGTCTCGAACTTTTTGCGCTAAAGCTGTAAGGTTTTCAGGGATTGGCTCGGGTGTATGTGCAAACACACCGCTTATGTCGCAGTTCATTTCCACTACTTCACAACCAAGTATTTTGAGCAACGGCGGCACAATAACTCCGCCCGCACTATTTATACAATCCAATACTACTTTAAATTTTTTCCCTTTAATTTTTTCTCTGTCGATATGCTCGAGTTGCAAAACAGTATTAATATGTTTTTGTATCCAGGATGGATCGGACACGTGTTCGCCGATTTTATTCCAGAGTGCATAAGTTATTTTACCGGAATTTAACACTTCCAAAAAGTTATTCATCTCATCCGCATCGAGGAATAAACCTTCTTGGTTAAAGAACTTCATGCCGTTCCACTGCATTGGATTGTGGCTTGCCGTAACAGCAATACCACCAA
>JBBINX010000072.1:0-11513 GCA_037443685.1 Ignavibacteriales bacterium | reverse complement strand
ACTTCCAGCTTGGGAATAACCAATACTAACAAGCTGCTCAATCCATTCTTCAAGTACGTAGAAGTGTTCCTCCGAAACTACATCCCCATTACGCCAAAATACTTTTTTCAACTGTATTAAGTTATCCATTGCTGTTAGTCTCTGCTTATATTTTAGGTTAATTTAACGTATTACGCATATAGCTCTATTACTGCTAATAACTACCTTAACACGAATGCATACCCCAAACAGCTACCAAATTTGATAGTTATTAGTAGGTAATCTAAAATGTTGAAAAACCACTAAAGAATTATAATCATTCTCATTTAAAAAGTCAAATTTCAGCTTTTTCGAATACATACGATTATAATGAATCACTTAGTAACTTATCTGAATTAAATATCTAAAGATTAAATGATAAAAATCGGTTATCTTCATTTGGAATCAACGTTAAGCGGAATCATCAATTCAAGAGTTACTGATGATAAGTTTTTCATAACATGAAAACTTTAATTCAAACAATGCCACTGAGATAATTAAGAAAAGTTGTAATGGTGAGGGTTAACTTATAAAATTTCACATCGATATTATTATTTGCTGTAGAATTTTGAGAAGATTTCATTAAGGATTGATATCATCAGAGTTCGCTCTTATCAAGTCCCTTTTTTCCGTCAATGCAGATCTGTCCATAGAGAAAGTTTGCCGTAATTATTATCAGACGAAATAAACAATTGATTTATTTAAAAATATTTCCGATATATTTTGTATTAATGATACGATGTAACAGCGAATCGACTTTTTATCATGTTAATTCCGATGAGTTGGGAGAAACATCTAAAAACATCTCAAAATTGAGATTAAAGATACATCATTTCGTTAAGAATGACTGTTCTACGTAACTTCATAAATGATACAGAATATTACTGGTTAATTTTTAAATTAGCATTAATTTTATGTTAAGAATTTTTAGTCAAGTGTTACAGCAAAAAAGTCGAGTAGTTTACTCGACTTTCCTTGTGGACAGGGCCAGAATTGAACTGGCGACACACGGCTTTTCAGGCCGTTGCTCTACCAACTGAGCTACCTGTCCATCCGAACGGCTTAAATTTAAGAAATATTGCTGTAAAAGGCAATTATATTTTTTCGAACGTTAATATTTCCCGAATTTCAGAGATCAAACTTTTCTCAACGCTTAAACGTGAAACTTTACTACTGTCCGACCGGCGGGGCATATAAACTTTACCTATTTGTTTCAGACCAAATTCTTTCATCAAGTTCGCAACTTCACCCGGAAAATCAATAACCTCCAATCCTACAATAGTCGGTTCGATGATTATTGTAACTCTACCACCCTTTTTCAATATCCTGGCGCTCTCACGAACTATTCCTTTTAGCTTTAACATTGTGTCAGTTTTAGCCGCAGATGCAGTGAAAGCTGAATCGGATGCATCCGGGAAAAATTCTGTAGGCGGGTCTAAAAAAACGTAATCTACGTTCATCGTTTGTTCTGGAATTCCCGTCTGTAAAATATTATTGCGAAGAATCCGATCATCGGACGGTTCTATATCATAAAGTTTATATTTCCGGTCTTGAAAAATCTGTAAAGTATCAATAATGTCGCCCAAAGTTCCACTGCCAGCAAACGGGTCAACAATATACGCCCCTTGGTTCGTGTAGTAAAATAGAAGATTCGCAACTACTTGCCCTGGAATGCGTCCCTTGTAGTTCGCTTTCCCGAATCTCGGATCTGCGGCCTCGAACGACCAAAAGTTTTTCTCTTTCAAATCGAAACCGAACTTGGTTTTCTCGTCCATCCTACGTGCTAATTCATCGTCGTGAATTTTCTTCCTCAAGTCGGAAATCGTCCACTTCCTTTCTATCGCCGTCTTTTCATAATCACGACGCTTAGAGCTATTATCAACTTTCGTAGCGAGGTCAAAGTAGAATATTTCTGGTAGCGGACGCTTTTCTACATCAGGATAGTAAGTATAAAATTGTTGACATTGCTTTAACATTGAGTATGGGAATTTAAAACCCGGTGCAGAGGCAATCGTCTTTAACGCCTCATCTCCGAAAATACCTTCTTTCAATGCAGCGGGTATAAACCTTTCAACTAAAAATTTTCCTAAATCCCAATAGTTATCCGCAGAAAAAGCGTTCAACTTTTCAATTAAATTATTTAAGTGAGAAAGCTTTTCCGTTCTTTGTTTTGATTTTACTGTCGGCATAAACCCTCCGTAAATTTTATTTTTGATTGATTAACAAATTCCGTTTTTCTTTATTGTATCCCTTGCGATAATACCTTTTTGTATCTCGTTAGTGCCTTCGAATATTTTATTTATTCTTGAATCTCTATAAAAACGTTCAATCGGTAATTCGCGTGAGTATCCCATACCGCCATGAATCTGCACGGCAAGGTCAGAAATTGTATCAAGACCCTCAGAACAACAAAGTTTTACCATTGCTGATTGTTTGCTTATGTTTTTACCTAAATCGTAATCAGTGGCAGTACGATAAATTATCGATTCCATAGTATAAATCAGAGTCGCCATTTCAGCGATCATAAATTGAACAGCTTGGTAATTTGCGATCGGCTGGTCAAACTGTTCTCTCTCTTTTGCGTATTTTGTGGAGAGCTCAAGAAGCTCCTTTGATGCACCGAGACAAGCTGCGCCAAGACCGAGACGACCTGCATCTAAAGTCTTCATCGCGACGAGAAAACCTCTTCCGTCTTGTCCAATAATATTTTCTTTCGGAATTCGAACATTCTCAAATGTAAGTGCGTTCGTTACGCTTCCTCTGATTCCCATTTTCTTTTCTGGAGGATGAGCGTGAAAACCTGGTGTTTTCGTTTCAACTACGAATGCAGTAATACCCCGGTTAGTCCGGGCAAATAACGAGATAACGTCAGCGATACTGCCGTTTGTAATCCAAAGTTTGTCGCCGTTGATCACCCACTCATCACCATCCAGCACCGCTTTTGTTTGAACATTGAAAGAATCTGACCCGGCTTTTGATTCAGTTAACGCGAATGCTGCAATCATTTTCCCTTCTGCTAAGGGGGGTAGATATTTTCTTTTTAGCTCTTCACTTCCGCCGATATATATTGTATTCGTTCCGATAGATTGATGAGCCCCGATGAACGTAGCAGTCGATAAGCAACCGCGCGCAATTTCCTCCTGCATAATGCAATAACCGACTTCACCAAACCCTCCGCCACCATATTCTATTGGAATAGCTGTACCTAATAGTCCAAGTTCTCCAATCTTTTTTATTAACTCGGGTGGGATACGCTCTTCTGCATCTATTTTTGCAGCGAGCGGTTTAATCTCATTATTAGTGAACTCTTTAACCATCTGGCGCAGCATTTCTTGCTCTTCTGTAAATTTTAACTCAAACATGTCGTCGTTCTAACTCCTTTTATTTTATTATTTTATTTGATGGAAACTTCTCTCGCCTATGAAGTTAACGATATTTTCACCCCCGTCAACACCTATAACATTTCCGGAAATCCAATGTGATTCTTCGCGGCATAACATTACGATAGCATGAGCAATATCCTCAGGATTTGTAACTCTACCCCTCGGATTTTTCATTTTTGCAAGCTCTAACATTTTTACAGCTCCCGGTATTTTATGAAGTGCCGGTGTATTAGTTACTCCAGCCATGATCGCATTTGCAGTTATACCCATCGGTCCGAGTTCGAAGGCAAGTTGACGGATATGGGATTCGAGAGCAGCTTTAGCAGCAGACACCGCTCCGTAACTAGGAATCACGGTGTGTGAACCTGCGCTAGTTAAACCGAATATTCTACCGCCGCCTGCAAACAAATTTCTCACTATCAAACCTTGGGTCCAGTAAACTAAACTGTTTGCCATTACGTCCAAAGTCATTTCCATTTGGACTTGTGAAATAGAATCATTTGGTGTTTTAGAAATAAACGGTTTTAACGTTCCGAAAGCAAGCGAATGAACTAAAACTTTAACAAGTCCACTTTTCTCGTCAGAAAGTCTTTCCTGGATTTCGTCTAAAGTTTCTTGCCGTTTAATTGAATCGGCTGCATTTATATTAAAAAAAACAGCGTGTTTACCAGCTTTTTCGATTTCTTTAATTACATTTTTGACCTGGGGCATAGTCACCTGGCGGTCAAGGTGAACTCCAAAAATATGGCAGCCATTTTTTGCAAGCTCAATGGCAGTGGCAGCACCGAATCCACTCGATGCTCCAAGTATTAAAGCCCAGTGCGGCGTTAATTTTTTATGTGATAGGGAACGCATTTAGTCTCCTGAATTACTTGATTTATTTTTGAAATAAAGTTACAATAATTAATAAGAAAAGCAAAAACTCTTATGAGATTTGTTAATTACACTTCAAACACTGTTTTTAATAAAGCCATCCGAATAAAAATTCCATTTTTTGCTTGTCGGAAATAGGCGGCTCTATTATCGCTATCGACTTCTGCAGAAATCTCATTTAGACGCGGAAGCGGATGCATAACGATAGAACTTGATTTTAGGTTCTTCATTAAGTTTGGGTTGATGAAGAATGACTTCATAATATTTTCGTAGTCGGTATCCGTTACGTTAAGTTGTTCTTTCTCAATTCGGGTTTGATAAACAACATTAACTTCACCTATTATTTTTTTAATATCATTTTCTTTTGTGTACCAGACTTTATTTTCTTCGAGATGATCCAGAATATCCTGATGAATTTGAAGTTTATCGGGTGCGACAAAAAAGATTTTTACTCTTTCATATTTACTTAACAGATAAGCGAGTGAACGAACAGTTCTACCCTGAGCCAAATCGCCAACTAAAGCAATATTCAAACCTTCGATGGTTTTTATCTCCCTAAAGATAGTGTACAGGTCGGTTAGTGCTTGAGTCGGGTGTTGTCCTCCTTTTCCATCTCCCGCATTGATGACAGGAACATTCGAGATTGCTGATGCTCTTTCCGCACCGCCAATTTCGTTGTGCCTTAGGACAATAACATCAACAAATTGGCTTATCACCTTAATTGTGTCTTCTAGACTTTCACCGCTTATAGCGGAAGAAAATTCGCGTGCATTTTCCGTCGAGAGGATTCTACCGCCTAATCGGTGCATTGCTGTTTCGAACGAAAATCTTGTTCTGGTTGACGGCTCATAGAATAGAGAAGCCATTATTTTACCGTTATAATCCTGTGTTCCTCCACGTGTCACTATTTTTTCCATCTGCTGTGCAGTTGAAAACAGTTCCATTATTGAAGGAACGCTAAATTGTTGCGATTTAATCAAATGTCTTAGTTTCATAAGATATTGTCAGTTGTGATTCGTCATTTGTCATTGGATTAGATTTTTATGATTAACTACGTTGTTCATACTACGTTCTATTTATTCCCTACTAATATGCGTTCCTGCTTTTGCTTGAACAGCTTCAACAATTTTTTCAGGTGTAGTAATTATTACTTCGTGTCCACCGTTTTCTAAAAAGCTAATTGCTGCTTCGATCTTGGGTCCCATACTACCCTGAGGGAAATGCCCTTCTGAATAATATCTCTTCGTTTCTTCTAAAGTAATTTTTCCTAACGTAACCTGATTCTGCTTTTTATAATTGAGGTAAACATTCTCAGCATCTGTTGAGATTATAAACACATCTGCTTTCAATCTGCTTGCCAACAAGCTGGAAGCTCTATCTTTATCAATAACAGCTTCGACACCGGTAAGTTTAGAATTTTCTCGAATTACTGGTATCCCGCCACCACCAACTGCGATTACGATTAGGTCCTTCTCGATACAAGATTTGATAAAATCTTCTTCTACAATTTCAAGTGGGATCGGAGACGGAACGACTCTTCTGTAACCTCGTGCAGCGTCTTCAACCATATTCCATCCGAGTTCACTAACTTTTTTTTCTGACTCTTCTTTTGAATAAAAAGGTCCGACCGGTTTATTCGGCTTATGAAATCCAGGGTCATTCTTATCTACAACCACTTGAGTTACAATAGTTGCTACACCAACGTTGATATTATGATGCGACATCACATTTTGAATACTATGTTGCAGCATATATCCCATAGCTCCTTGAGTGTCGGCAACGCAAACATCGAGCGGTTCTGTATAAACCTGTGAACTTCCAAGCTCCGACCTCAGAAGCATTGCACCGACCTGAGGACCGTTACCGTGAGTAATTATAATATCGTAATCAAGTTTATAAAGTTGAACGATCTGTTCCGAAGTTTTGACTACATTTTCGAATTGCTCAGGAATAGTGCCTCTTTGGCCAGCACGTATAATTGAATTACCACCTATGGCTATTACTGCAACTTTCTTCATTAACCCCTCAACAATTCGTGCATAATCGCTTTTTGGACGTGCAAGCGATTTTCAGCTTCTTGGAAAACAACTGATGTTTTGCTGTCGATAACTTCGTCCGTAACTTCTTCACCGCGGTGGGCAGGTAAGCAATGTAAAAACAGAGCATTCTTTTTCGCATGCTTCATCAACTCACTGTTAACTTGATACGGATTGAATATTATTTTTCTCTCAGCAGCTTCCTTCTCTTGTCCCATGCTCGCCCAAACGTCGGTATAAACTGCATCCGCATTTTTTACAGCCTCAACAGGGTCGTTTGTGATTTTTATTTTAGCGCCGGTTTTTTTAGCTGCCTCTATTGCTTTTTCTACAATTTCAGGTTTCGGCTCAAAACCCTTCGGAGTTCCTATTGAAATAGACGAACCTATTCGGGCTGCTGCAAGAATCAATGAATGAGCAACGTTGTTACCGTCCCCAACATAAGCTAATTTCACTTTTTCCAACTTTTTGTTGAATTCCCAAACCGTAAAGAAATCAGCCATTGCCTGACACGGATGTTCGAGATCTGTCAAACCGTTTATTATTGGAATCGAAGCGTGTTCTGCCAATCCAGTAGCTACATCGTGTCCGAACGTGCGAATCATTATTCCATCAACCATTCGTTCTAAATTTTTTGCGACATCATAAACAGATTCGCGTTTACCGAGGTTAATTTCCAATGGAGATAAGTATATCGAATCGCCGCCGAGCTGCTTAATGCCAGCATCGAAGGTTACGCGCGTCCGTAAAGATGGCTTCTCAAAGATCAAAGCCATAATTTTACCGCTCACTGATTTTTGATATTTTTTGGGATTGGTTTTCATAGCCTTAGCAAGTTTGAAAATCTCCCAGACTTCTTTTGTTGAAAAATCGAATAAAGAGATAAAATCTCTTCCTGTAAATTTATTCTTTTTTGACATTCAGCTCCTCATAAAAATTTTTTTAAGAAATTTGCTAAAATTTCTTTTAAATCGGGTTGCGTAATTTCATCCAACTCATACCGGACGCGGGTGGATGGTTTGTTTATTTTGATAACTCTGCGCAAGTCAATCGGAGTTCCAATAATGATTGAATCGCACGGAGTATTTTCTATCGTTTCTTCTAAATCTTTTAGTTGTTGGCATCCATATCCCATAGCGGGCAATAAAGCTCCGGTCTTTGGATATTTTTTAAAAGTCTCTGCGATTGTATTGACAGCATAGGACCGTGGGTCGATTACTTCTAAAGCTCCAAATTTTTTCGCAGCAAGAACACCTGCTCCATACGACATTTCTCCATGAGTTAGTGTCGGACCATCTTCAATAACCAAGACTTTTTTATCGAGTATTACGCTCTCGTCATCTACAGTAATAGGAGAAGCAGCTTCAATAACGACTGCGTTTGGATTCACGTGCCTGATATTATCACGAACTGTTGTTATGTTTTCGGGTAGTGCAGTTTCGACTTTATTAATTACAACGACGTCTGCCAATCGTAAGTTTGTTTCGCCGGGGAAATAAGTTAATTCGTGCCCCGGCCGATGTGGATCAGTAACAGTTAATATCAAATCAGATTTGTAAAACGGTATATCGTTGTTGCCGCCATCCCAAACTATTACATCAGCTTCTTTTTCTGCTTCACGTATAATCGCTTCGTAATCAACTCCGGCGTAAATGATCGTACCGCTAGCGATATGTGGTTCATATTCTTCCATCTCCTCAATCGTACAATTATGCTTCTTCATATCCTCGATACTTGCATAACGTTGAACTTTTTGTTTTACAAGATCACCATATGGCATCGGGTGACGGATTGCAACAACCCGTTTTCCCATTTCAAGCAATAATTTGCATACTTTACGCGAAGTTTGACTTTTTCCTGCTCCTGTTCTTACAGCCACTACGGCAATTACTGGACGTGTGGATTTTATCATTGTTTGACGTGTTCCAAGTACTATAAAATCAGCCCCAGCAGACATCGACATCGATGCACGCTCCATGACGTAATTGAAAGATACATCGGAATATGAGAAGACCACCTGGTCTATACTGTTTTTCTTAATCAGATCTAACAATTCATATTCGGGATGTATCGGAATTCCGTTTGGATAAAGTTTACCTGCCAACTCGGCCGGATATTTTCTTCCATCAATATTCGGAATTTGGGTAGCGGTGAATGCGGTTACTTCATATAATTCGTTATCCCGAAAAACCGTATTGAAGTTATGAAAATCGCGCCCAGCAGCACCCATAATAATTACTTTAATTTTTGACATATTGTTCCTTTAATTTCTTTTTTAAGTATCTAAAACGAAAAAATTTGATTGATAATTAGATAAGCCTAGTAGCAATGAGCATAGAGCTTAGAGCAGTGAGTATTAGCACTAAGGTTAGTGCTAAAAACATTTAATAATCGTGTAATTTGATCATCTCCTTATTACTTTCTAATTCTCTCAGTTTTTAGTTTAATTTATTAGATACTTAATCACTCTACCGTAACGCTCTTTGCTAAATTCCTCGGCTGGTCAACGTTGCAGTTACGTTTGACAGCGATATAATACGCAAGCAATTGAAGCGGAATGATAGATAGAATCGGCATCAGAAAATCTAGTGTATGCGGAATTCTGATTACGTACTCTGTTAATTTTTCTATTTGTGTATCATCTTCATTAACGATTGCAATAACCCGACCTTTACGAGCGCGTACTTCTTGGATATTGCTGATTATTTTATTATAAGTACTGTCCTTAGTGGCTATGACTACGACGGGCATTTCGTTATCTATCAGTGCAATCGGACCGTGTTTCATTTCGGCAGCCGGATAACCTTCGGCATGTATGTATGAAATTTCTTTTAATTTCAAAGCACCCTCTAAAGCAACTGGAAAATTATATCCGCGACCAAGATATAAAAAATTACCGTGTGCAAAAAACAAATCGGTAATTTTCTGTATTTGATCTGTATCTCTTAAAATTTTTTCAATTTTTTCAGGAAGTTTGAAAAGTTCTTGCACTACATTCCGTCCGTCTGAAACACTCATATCTTTTTTACGAGCAATCATCAAAGTAATTAGCGATAGTACTGCTAATTGAGATGTGAACGCCTTAGTTGAAGCAACACCTATTTCAGGACCTGCGTGAATATAAACTCCTGCTTCACTCTCACGCGCGATAGTGCTACCTACTACATTGCATATACCAATGACGTGAGATCCGCTTGATTTTGCTTTCTTCAAAGCAGCTAACGTATCAGCTGTTTCGCCGCTTTGACTTATCAAAAATACAATATCTTCTTTGTACAAAACTGGGTCCCGATACCTGAATTCTGATGCATATTCCACATCAACAGGAACACGGGCATATTGCTCAATCATATACTTCCCGACTAGACCTGCATGCCACGAAGTCCCACAGGCAGTAATAATAAACCTCCGGGCATTCAATAGGAACTCGTTAACTTCACCCAGCCCGCCTAACTTTGCCGTTCCTTCATCCATCAAAATTCTGCCACGAATCGCGTTCCGTAAAGTCTCAGGTTGCTCGTGTATCTCTTTGAGCATGAAATGTTCGTAACCACCTTTTTCAATCTGCTCAAGGTCGAATGTAATTTCTTCTGTTTGTTTCTGTATTTCCTTATCGTTAATGGTTTTGATGGTGTAACTATTTTTCGTTACCATCGCAACTTCACCATCTTCGAGATATATTACTTGTCGTGTGTGGTCTATTAAAGCTGCTGGGTCTGATGCGATAAAATTTTCATTCTCACCGACTCCGATTACTAATGGACTTCCTTTCCGGGCAACGATGATTCTATCGGGTTCTTTTTTGGAGATTACGGCAATACCATAAGCTCCTTCCACTTCTAATAAAGCCAGACGCACAGCCGTGAATAAATCGTCGGTGTGTTTTAACATTTCCTCGATGAGATGTGCTAAAGTTTCGGTGTCAGTTTCTGTGCGGAAAACGTGACCATCCTGTTCAAGCTTTTTCTTGAGTGTGTGATAATTCTCTATGATACCGTTATGAATAACAGAAATTGTCTCTGTGCAGTCGTAATGCGGATGGGCGTTTACATCGTTTGGTTCGCCGTGCGTTGCCCAGCGTGTGTGACCAATTCCCATCTGTGAATTGATGTGGTTAGTTTGAACGTAGTTTGCAAGCTCAGAAACTTTCCCGGCTTTTTTATAAATATTCATACCACCTTCAACGGTCGTGGCGATTCCGGCTGAATCATAACCACGATACTCTAACCGCCTAAGTCCTTCTATTAGAATCGGGATTGAATTCTTGTACCCTATATAACCGACTATTCCACACATATAAACGCCATATCCTTGAATTAAATGTAGCCCAATTTACATAGAAAATAGCAAAAAAACAAAAAGGGGAAGTTAGATAAATCTAATACTTTCCCTCTATGTATTAGCGACTTGGCAATTATATTTTCGCGGATAATTTCGGATGTGAAGCTTGAAATTGAACCGATTTAGATATGAATCAGGAAAAAAAAGCAAAGGGAGGGTTAGAATAATGGATTATTGGATTGATAAATTCTTAGATCTGTGATAATCTGTGTGATCAATACTTGATTTATTTGTTCTATTACTCGCTGTTGCTCAATGCTTCTCAACATCCTATTCTTCTGCTTTAATTTCAATTGTGATAACACGATAAGCAGTTGCAATTTCTTTCCCTAATAAAATGAGCCCAATGAATACAGCAGCCATTCCTGCTAAAAATGAAATTAGCGGAAGCATCTCTAAAAATTGAGATTCTACAAAAAAATACGACGCAATGAAAAACGATGTTAGCACGAAAAACAGAACGGCAATAATCTCGGACAGAATTGCATTTCGGAGTAGATTAGCTCGTCTCGCAAGCTCTTCCATTTGTTTGCGGATACTGTGAAAACGGATGTTTTCTGCATAATCGAGTTCTTTTTGTGTTGATAACTGTTTTACCAAACGCCTCCGTTCTTCATTCAACAAACGGATACGGTTAACAATATGTGCATATCTGTTTTGCAAACCGAGCATGATTAAACCGCAACTGCGATATCATTATCGCAGGGGCAAGAATAGCTTGTATAATTTGGACAATTGTAACGTTCATTTTTTTGATTAACTGATGTTACGCAAAGTTCAACTTTTATGAGAAAAAAGAACGATTTAATGAAATAATAGAACACGGAGAACACTGATGTTAACTGATTTTCACGGATTTCAA
>JBBINX010000071.1:0-12093 GCA_037443685.1 Ignavibacteriales bacterium | reverse complement strand
TCTTTCTATGGTATTTGCGTTGAACACTTTGTTAACAAGAAACCCCAAAAAATAAGCGGGCCGAAGCTTCGTCTGCACGCAAAATTTTGGGAAGGAGCGCACAGACAAGCTTCATTTAAAGTATCACGGGAGTAATGATACTTACCCTGAATAAAAAGAATGTAAACACACGATCGTTACTTTTAATATGTATGACGTTTTTAATGACTTACTGCTGTGCATTCTCCAAATGCAGTTAACCATGTAGAACTTTCTGCCAGAGGCGCCTAATTGACGGACGGGCAGGGAACAACCTCCGGCTGAGAACCTACGATAGCACAGATTGTTTTTAGTGGGCCCTGAATGACTTTCCGCCAGAGGTGGATCAGCCTTCGGCTGAGAACCTTCGACCTTACTGATTTTTTAGTGGGCCCTGTAGGACTTGAACCTACGACCCGCAGATTATGAGTCTGCTGCTCTAACCAACTGAGCTAAGGGCCCCAACGATTAAAAAATTGTGGGTAAAATATACAAATTTCAGTATAGAAAAACAAGGGAGGAGATCTTTTTCAAAGTGTTCGCAGGGTTTGCTTATAACTTTTTTGATTCAGATCTCTGCAATTAACTTCTGTACCCATATTTGCAACTGCCACTACGATGGCTGTTTCCACCAAATCCGAAATACGAAATCCTAATTCCGAAATTCATAAACTGACATAATAAAAACATTTCTTATTCTGTGAGGAATTTCTATATTATTTAGAATTTCGCATTTCGATATTCGAATTTAACTCTATGCGTAATATCAGTTCTTTATATTAACTCCTTTCTGGTAACGGCAACAAGCTCTAACGATTATAAACTGCATTAAATTTTTAACACCATTGGTATTCACGCCGAGTTTAACAAATAATAATTTGAAAATTAGTTAAAAAATCTCATTTAAATCGTTTTTAACGCATTTTTAAATAAAGAAATATTTGGGAAAAAATTGACTAAAATTTATAATTTCGCTATATTATAACAGCGATTCACTCCTAAATTTTTCATTATTTAATAACTGCAGAAGAATTGACTCGCTTTTTAATTCATAAAACTATTAATTTATTTTAAAATATACAGGAAAAATCTATGGGCAAAAGTAAATTTGCTGAACAATTCTGCAATTACTGCGGTAAGCAAACACGCATGACCGTAGTAGGTGAAATGGAAGGAGTTAAAAATAAAATTTGGTTTCGCTGTTCAAAATGTCACCATCTGGCTTTAATCGAAATAGAACCACAAGAACAGAATTCCGCTTCAAAAAAAATCAAAGTAGATTTAAAAACATACAACCCGCAAACAATATTTACTATTGGAGATAAAATTTTCCACAGCGAATGGGAAGATACTGGAAAAGTTCTAAAGAAAATTATTACTTCCGATGGCAATCACGCAATCTTGGTCGCGTTTGAAAAAAACGGAGAAAGAAGATTATTAGAAAATTTAAAACATACTGATATAGAAAAGGAGATGATCATATCGTAAAAAATTTAATGCAATCGAGGGGAGGTGAAATGATTGGTTGGTATACAGATTCAAGACAACGAACCGATTGATAGAGCGCTTAGAAGATTCAAGAAAAAATATGAGCGGTCAGGCGTATTGAAAGAATTCAAAAAGCGCACATTTTTTTCCAAACCTTCTGTTCAAAAGCGAATGAAGAAAATTAAAGCTGTACGTAGAGCATACAGAACTCGAATGGAAGAAGCAGAAATGTAAAATATCAAAAAAAACCCCGGCCTACTAATTCGGGGTTTTTCTTTTTTCTACTTCGCTAAGCACCCTCAAGAAATTTCCACCTAAAATTTTCCGAATATCATTTTCCGAATATCCGCGTTTCACTAACTCTTTTGTAATTTCAGGATAATACGATGCATCATCTAATCCTTTTGGAGTAACCCCAATGCCATCGAAATCTGAACCAAGCCCTACATAATCAACTCCTACAAGTGTTACGACGTAATCCACATGATCAATCAGGTCGCTTATTGTGGGCAGTATCTTATCATATTCTTCCTTCAACATTCTACCAATCATTTCTTCGCGTAATAATGCCGAACCTTTCCACGATTTTTTTAAAGCGTTTATTTTTTTTTCGTGTCGCTTACGCATTGCTTCTGCTTTTTTCCCAAATGTTTTATCCAAAAAATACGGGGCAAAGTTGACAGCCACCAACCCGCCTGATTTTGCAATTGCTTTTATTTGGTCGTCCTTGAGATTGCGCCAGTGTTGAAAAATATTCCATACTGAAGAATGAGAAGCAATGATTGGATTTTTTGAGGTTTCGATAATATCCCAAAAAGTTCTTTCTCCGACGTGCGAAACATCGATTATAATTCCAAGCTCATCCATCCGTTTAATAAACTTTTTCCCTAACACTGTTAATCCTTTATACCTGGCTGCTGGCAAAGTAGACTTTAACTTTTCTGACGATTGAGTTTCATCCTCGGCAGAAGTTGCCCAACGCGTGCTATTGTTCCAGGTAGGCATTATCGAACGAACCCCTTTTGAATAAAAATAATCAAGGTTCTCAATCGAATCGCCAAGTGGATGTGCCCCTTCCATACTTAACATTAAAGCTATTTTTCGGGCTTTACATATTCTTAAAATATCATCCGAACCGTAAGCTGTCTCAATTTGATAAGAATGGTTTTTAGCAAAATCTATTAGCAAATCAATCTGTTTATTTGCTTGTTCGAAATATGATTTCGATTTATTCCCAGGCGGCACCCAAACTGAGAAAATTGCAACATCTATCCCGCCTTCTTTTAATCGTGGTAAATCGAGGTGACCGGTTTTAGTCCGCACACTTATGTCTTCCTCATTCAGCATTCGTTGAACTGAATCGTTATGCAGGTCGATGACTATTGCTCCATTGTGTATTTTCATAAAATCGGGGAGGTTTTGAAAACCGAAGAAGGTTAATAAAATAAAATACATCAATTTAGTTTTCATAATTAAAAAAAAATAAAAAGGAGGCCCGGTATAAAAACCCAAGCCTCCTGTAGAAACTATCTGTTGAAGAAAAATTAAGCAACCGGTGGCTGCATAGATTGGTCTTCGGTTTTACCTTTTAACTCTTGGACTTCTTTACGTATCTCTTGAGCTTTTCGTTTTAATTCGTTCATAGCTTTTCTGACACGCGTACCTGCCGATTTGTTGCCTTTATCGTAAAACTTGATAAAATCTTTTTCAAAACTGGCAACTAATTCTGTTAATTCTGTGAATTTGCTCATAATAAATCCTCCTATAAATTGTTAGTTATTTAATTTTTGTTAGTTAATTAATTTTTACTGCATTAATACGGGTTTTAAAATACTCTTTTCTTAACTTCTTTACTAATTCTGCTCTTTTATCGTATAATCGTTTCAATCGTCGTTTTGGCACATTAGCAGATAGGTACGATGTTAGAATAGGAAGTGCAATAGTTGAGTCTCCATAAACTACAACCGTATCGGGTAATTGACCGGGATCAATTTTCCCCCAGCTGACAGCTTCCGAAGGTGTGGCGCCAGATAAACCGCCTGTATCCGGCCTTGCATCGGTAATTTGTATAAAATAATCGTGGCCTTTCTCGTCCAATTTTAAAACTTCTTGTATATGTGGTTCGGTTTGGAGCATAAAATTTTTAGGAGAACCACCACCTAAAATAAATACACCGCTTTTACCACCTTTACGCTTCGCTTCTAACACAATTGCTGCTGTTTCATTGATATCCAATAAAACATCTATTTTTAATGGAGAGTTATCTAACGCAGCTTCAGCAATTATCATTCCTAAAGAACTATCGCCCGGTGACGATGTATAGATTGGAACGCCAGATTGATAAGCAGCAGATAATACACTGTTATGTTTAATTCCGAGCAACCGCTCACGTTCTAAAATATACTTTCCGATTGTGTAGTGCAATTCGGCAGTTCCCATCTCTTTTTGAAATTCAGGACCCTTAATAATTTGTCTAAAAAATTCATCAGTAGATAAAAGCACTTTATAATCGAACAATACGTCATAAATGCGAACAACGCCTTCCTTTCGTAAAACCCGATCATCGATAAATGGTGTACCTCGGTGCATCGAGTATCCGAGTGCGAAATGCACATCGTGGTATAAATTTGCGCCGGTGCTTACAATCCAATCGATGAAACCCGATTTTAATAACGGAACTATGCAAGTGCCTCCTAATCCGGCGGGTGTCAAAGCGCCCGTTAAACTCATTCCAACAGTAACATCATCTTTTAGCATCTTACTCGTGAAAAGTTGACATGCATCGCGAAGGCGACTTGAATTATATGCTTGAAAGTAGTCATTTACTAATTGAACCACTGGAACATTTTTAGGAATAGGCCTCTGATTAATTGGAGTGCCAGATAAAAAATTTTTCTTTGACGTTTTCATAATTCCGTGTAAATATTAGAAATTTTAACGAATTACGCAAGTAAAATCTTTGGTTTTTTATAGAATGTAGGGGATGAGTTAATAAAAACACTTAAAATCGTCAAATATTGGTGTTTTTTTACTTGCTTAATATTGAAAAAATTCAGTGTTTTTTAGATTTAATTAATTAAAAAGACAAAAATTCCTTTTTCTTTAAAAACTAAGGGACTAAATTCAGTCCCTATCCCGAATAAAAAAATATTCCACAAATTCATATTAAAATGCAAAAAAGTTATTGCCCAAATTGATTTTGTTTTGATAAAAACCCAACATATAAATATTCCATTGGTGAAAATATATAATAAATGAGGAATCGCTAACCACAAGGAGAATATTCCTGATTGGCCGAAAACGATTAATAAATAAGAAAGAGTCCAGATAATAGAACTGAAAACGGCAGCTCTTACTACCGATGATTTTATATTAATTTGATTAAATAGGAAAGCTCGCCAACCAATTTCTGCCAATAATAGACTAGGAATAGACCATAATAGTAACAAAGGAAAATCAAAAAATGTGTTTAAAAAAAGAGTTTCCACATTGTCAGGATTTGTGTATCTGATTTTTCCGAAAAGATAAGCAAGCCCAATTATGGAGCCACTTGCAATAATCGGAAATAAGAATGAAAATAACCAATACCTTAATTTACCAAAGTTTTTCAAGTACAAGAATAAATTATTTTTTGAGGAATAGATAGTTAAGATAATAGCAAGTAAACCGGGCAACATGAAGAAAACAGAAAAATTAAATCCTAAAATCCTAAAATTTAAATTGATATTTTGGAAAGTATGCAGATAAGAAATAAACCATACTAAAACTAACGTAACTATGGAATATTTTACCCACATAGCACACTCCCGCCGTTTACATTAAGAATTTCGCCCACGATATTATCAGCCAAGTTGGAAGCAAGAAACAAAATTGGACCTGCGATTTCTTCAGGCGTTGCAATTCTTCCGCGAGGAATTGTAAAACTTAGTGCTTTCCTATAATTCTTATCTTTGAATACGGGTATGGTCATATCCGTTACCACCCAGCCGGGTGCAACACAATTTACCCAGATGCCGTTTCGTATTAATTCGGCGCCCAATGATTTTGTAAAAGCTATTATTCCACCTTTCGAAGCAGCGTAATGCGAGTGATGCGCCTCGCCCCGTTGTCCTGCCGTGCTGGCTATATTTATTATCCTGCCATATCCATAATTTTTCATTAAAGGCACGACAGCTTTGCACATATTGAACGTCCCTTTGAGGTTCACATCTATAGTTTCGTCCCAAGTTTCTTCCTCAAGGGATTCAATCGATCCCTCAGTCCAAACGCCGGCGTTGTTTACCAGAATATCAACCCTGCCAAATTTCTTTTCCACAATATCTACCATAGCTTGTGCTTCAATAGATACAGCAACATTACCTTTAACAGCGATTGCTTTTCTTCCTAATCTTTTAATTTTTTCGACAACTGAATCGGCTGATTTTTTATCGTGCCGATAAGTAATAGCTACAGAAGCGCCTGCTTTAGCAAACATCATCGCAGTAGCAGCGCCGATGCCACGTGAACCGCCGGTTATAAGTGCAACTTGGTTTTTTAAGTATATCATATTGCCATCTCCTTATTTGATACTTTCGAATCATCCGCATCAGGCAGATTTAGCAGAATAGGCGGATTCGATGTTTTATATTTAATTAATACTGGGTTACGCAGGAACTATTATTCGTTTGAAAGCAATAAATCCTAAACTCTAAATTCTAAACAAACCGATCCACTGCAGGTGGACTATTGATTAAAAAGCCACAAAAACTCCAATTTCTTATGTTTTCGATACTCGTAATCAGAATTTGTTTCGTCCACCTTGGCAGATTCGATATTTGGATTTAGCAATCGGACTCTTGCGATAGAGTGTTTCTATAATATCAATTAATATCCAATTAAAATATATATAATAGCTGCGATTTAAACAAAATCTAAGATTATTTTTGACTGTTGATTGTAAATATTATATATTAGACTAAGGTTTTTTTTGATAGAATTTAATAACGATAAAAATGAATATGATACTAGATTTATTACAAAAAGTTTGCTGGCAGCTTGATGAACACAACATTAAATATATGGTTTCGGAAACTACAGTGTTAAATATAAATACCTCATTAACGCAGTCTTAGAAGAATTGATGCAGATAGATTATTTACATCGAAAAATAAAAAGTTTATAAAATGCGCTCTACCAAAACATAGTGTGTCATTCCCGCGAAAGCGGGAATCCATGATTTCAAAGCAATTTTGATAGGTGGATCCCTAATAAAAGCATTCGGGAATGACTTTTTTCTTGTTTTTGTAACTTCAAGAATGTAAATATACATGAGAAACATTTATGAAAACTAACAACACAACTTTTCTAACAAAAAAATGGCATCTACTGTTACTGTCTGTCGTAATTAGCATCGTATTGGGAGCGGGTGGGCATTTTTATTTCAGCCATTCCGTCAGGCAATTACGCTTAGAAAAAGAAAACGACCTGAAAGCAATTACAGAATTAAAAATTAACCAGCTCGTTCAGTGGCATAAGGAACGAATTGCCGATGCGAAAGTAATTTCGGAATCACCCTTTTTTGAAAAGGGCATAGAAGAATGGTTAGAGAATAAATTTTCTAAACCACTTAAAGCAGATATTCTTGAAAGAATAAATTCTGCAAAGATAAATTATGGTTACGACAATATTTTCCTTATCTCAAAAGTGGGAGACATTTTACTCTCAAATATACAATCCGAAAAGAAGTGCGAAACTACTATTTTACCCAAAATCTACAAAGCATCGAGTAGCGGAAAAATTACTTTAACAGACTTCTATTTCTGTTCTGCTCATAATAAAATTCATTTCGACATTATTGCCCCAATAAAAAACGAAAGCAATATCATAATTGCCAACCTAATATTCCGTGTTGACCCATTTGAATATTTATATCCTTTAATTCAATCTTGGCCCACACTGAGCAAAACAGCAGAAACATTATTGTTAAAAAAAGTTGGCGACAGCGTTTTATACCTTAACAAATTACGACATCAAAAAAATACGGCACTACAACTTCATCTTCCATTAACAAGAAAAGATTTACCTGCTGTTCAAGCGGCTTTAGGTAAAACTGGTATTTTTGATGGAAAAGACTACCGCGGTGTTGACGTTCTTGCTTATTTAAGTCCTGTTCCCGAAACTGATTGGTTTATGGTTGCTAAAGTTGATACAGATGAAATTTTCGCTGAAATATATTTCTTAGCCATAATATCTTTTATTATAATCTTTTTGCTAATACTCTCTTTAACAATTGGAATTGTATGGATTTATTATTATCGACAAAGAAACATTTACAGAAATTTATGGCAAACGCAAGAAGAATTTTCAATTACAATTAAAAGCATTGGCGATGCAGTAATTACAACCGATAAAAAAGGAAATGTAAAATATTTTAATCCCGTAGCAGAACAATTAACCGGCTGGAACGTTGCTGATGCTAATGGGAAACAACTAGAAAAAGTATTTAAGATTATTAATGAAGAAACAAGAGATATAGTTGAAAATCCCGTTGAAAGAGTTTTAAGAGAAGGCGTTGTAGTAGGTCTTGCAAATCATAGTATCCTTATCTCTAAAGATGGAACAGAAAGACCGATTGCAGACAGCGGAGCGCCCATTAAAAATGAAAAGGGTGAAATTGTTGGAGTAGTGCTTGTGTTTAGAGATCAATCAGAGGAAAGAGCAATACAAAAAGCATTGCACGATAGTGAAGCACGCTTAAAACTTTCTTTAGAAGTGAATCATACCGGAGTGTGGGAACTAAACTTATTAGACCTTACTACTCAACGCACACTGGCACACGATCAGATTTTTGGATATGAGACTTTATTACCAAGCTGGACATTCGAGATGTTCCTTGAACACGTTTTACTAGAAGATCATCTTTCTGTAGAGCACAGTTTCCGCGAGGCGAGAGCTGCCCAGTCTGATTGGAGTTTTGAGTGCCGCATACGCCGCACCGATAACGAAGTACGCTGGATTTATTCTAGGGGCAGTCATATTCGAAATTCAGAAGGCAAATTTGTTAAGATGTTAGGTATCGTGCAGGATATTACCGAGCGTAAGCAGATTGAAGAAGAAGCAAAAAAGCAAAGCGAATTACTTCAAAGAATAATTGATAATATTCCGGTAATGATTACTTGCTTTGACGAAACAGGTAAAATTCAATTAATAAATCGCGTTCTTGTTGAGAAATTGGGATGGACTCTTGAAGAATGGCAAACCCAAAACATTTTGGCGAAATGTTATCCTGAACCGGAAGTATTAAAAGAAGCACTCGATTTTATGATTAGTAAGCCGGGTGGTTGGAAAGATTTCAAAACTACAACCAAATACGGTACTGTTTTAGATACAACATGGACAAATATCTTACGTCCCGATGGTCTTTCAATGGGGATTGGGCAAGACATCTCCGATCGCAAGCTTGCCGAAGAAGAAATTAAACTGAATAACTTGAGACTTCACTATTTATTGGAACTGCACAAATTGGTGGATGCACCACAGAAGCAAGTTTTAGACTTTGTTAATGAAGCTATTTCAAAATCTATACAAAGTCCGTTTGCTTTTATTGGATTACTAGATGAAACGGAATCCGTCATGACCATTCACGCATGGTCGAAGTATGCAATGGAAAAATGCGCCATTGATGAAAGGCCGATTAATTATTCAATTTCTGATTCAGGAATTTGGGGTAATTGTGTCAAACAAAGGAAAGCAATTATCATCAACAGATACGAAGATACACATCCGAATAAAAAAAGATATCCCGCTGGACATGTTCCAATTAAACGGTTTCTCGCAATACCAGTTTTTGACGGAGATAAAATAGTAGCAGTAGCAGCCGCGGCTAATAAAGAAGAAGATTATTCTGAGTCAGATATAGTAGCTTTTACTGCGATTATGAATAAAACATGGGAAATAATTCAGCGCAAGCGTGCGGAAGAAAAACTTCGCAGCGCCCAAGAACGGTATAGATCATTTTTCGAGGATGATCTCACAGGCGATTTCATATCAACTCCCGCTGGACAAATCGTTATTTGTAATCCTGCATTTGCTCATATGTTTGGATTCTCCTCCGTCGATGAAGCCAAAGGTGTAAACGTTCAAACACTGTATAGCAATCCTAACGACCGGACAGTTTTACTTGAGAGATTACAGAAGAAAGAAATAATCAAATATTTAGAAATAGAAATGAAACAACGAGACGGGACTTCTATTTTCATCGTTGCCAACCTCTCCGGTATCTTTAATGACCAAGGAGAGCTTGTACAAATCAAAGGGTACCTTTTCAACGACACAAAACGCCGTTTACTCGAACATCAACTCATGCAGACAAAAAAATTAGAGAGTTTAGGGACGCTTGCCGCCGGTATAGCACACGACTTCAACAATATTCTTGGTATTATCATTGGACATGCATCAATTTTCGAAAGACTTCCGGCGACTCCTGACATGATCAAGAAAAATACTGAAGCAATCATAAAAGCGGGAATGCGAGGTGCAAACTTAGTAAAACAAATGCTTACTTTCGCAAGGAAAACTGATGTGCGGTTCGAATCATTACAACTAAATGATACGGTTAAAGAGGTGTCAAAACTTCTGAACGAAACGTTCCCAAAAACTATTATCATTTCGATTCATCTTGATGAAGAACTACCGCTAATTGAAGCTGACGCTACGCAAGTCCATCAAGTTATCTTGAATCTTTGTGTAAATGCCCGTGATGCAATGCAGAGCAGAGGAACGCTCACTATCACAACACATAGGGAATCTGGTAAAGTATTGCGAGAAAAATATTTCAATGCCATTGCGGAGGACTACATTATACTCAGTATTGCAGATACCGGTATGGGGATGGACGAAGAAACGCAGAGCCGCATCTTTGAACCGTTCTTTACAACAAAAGAGCATGGCAAGGGAACCGGGTTGGGTCTCTCATTAGTCTTCGGGATAATGGAGAGCCATAAGGGATTTGTTACAGTTGAAAGCGAGTTAGGGAAAGGAACAACGATTCATTGTTACTTTCCAATGTTGCAAAAAACTATCAAGGTCGCACCAGTCAAAGAACAATCCACCGAAAACATTCCTGGCGGCAATGAGACTATTCTCGTTATCGAAGACGAAGAGGCGTTGAGAGAATTAGTAAAAAGCGTTTTCAAATTAAAAGGTTACACAGTGCTCACGGCAGGAGACGGCGAAGAAGGAATTACCATTTTTGCACAACATCAAGATGAAATACGGTTGGTGCTCTCAGACTTCGGCTTACCGAAGTTTAGCGGCGACGAAGTGTACCAAAAACTGAAGAGATTGCAGCCCAATGTTTTATTTATACTTGCAAGTGGCTTTATCGAACCTGGAATGAAATCGGAAATATTTAATTTAGGTATAAAAAGAATCATCCAGAAACCGTATAATACGAATCATCTGCTTCGTATCGTCCGCGACTTGCTTGATAATCGAAAACGAACGATTGATTCGGAATAAAATTAACTCTATACCAGGTTAAAAAATTTTTTTCAGTGGGATAAGATTAAACCAAATAATAACTTTTAAATCAAACTTGTTCCTATTGACTGTAATATAATGATAACAGCAACAAGCATGAAATTTCATTAATTTTTCTAAAACATAAATAAATATTCGAGACAGAGTAACTTATATAAAAAATAATTCTTGACATCAACCTCAATTCTCACCCAAAATCCATTTAGTTCTGCGCTATCTTTTTGGACAAAGTGGAGTCCCGAACTTAATTAGACCATCTCATTTAGACTATAGTTTCCGTTATATAAACCTTTTGGGGGTATAACAGTTTTTCATCTTTACTATGTTTTATACTCGATTCATCAAATTACGAATATTTACATTTGATGACGATGTTATCGCAGGTCTACGGCGACAGAATATAGAGCTAATTCGGAACAATATAGGTACATCAAAACAAAACTGTTTTTACTTAACACCTACACTAAAGCCGGTAAGCAATTCAAAATCAATTTGTGAACCTCACTTGTTAACAACACAGCAAAGTTAAATCTAAGATTATTGAATTGGCAAAATCCAAAGGTGTCATGCTTCGATCAACTTAATAGTTTGCAATCCTTCCATTATTTTTCTATCTTGGAAATGCTAATTTTGCAATCAGATAATTTTCAATATAAATGGCTGAAGAAGAAAATATCGACTTATCGAAATTAAAGATTAAAAGAGAGGATGAACCTAAAACCATCGACGGTTCGCGTAATCGCAGAGGTATTTTCTTTTACATCACGGGCGCTTTGGTTTTGTTGATACCAGCCTTCTTTTTTTTCAAAGGTTTATTTACAACAACTGAAGTTGTGGCGCTGACAACCGTCAGTTACATTTCACCTAATCAGGCGAGTGCCTTACTGACTGCAAGCGGTTATGTAGTTGCACAGCGGAAGGCATCCATCGCATCGAAAGCAACAGGCAGATTAGTATATTTAGGTTTCGAGGAAGGCGACCGCGTTAAAAAAGGAGATATCATAGCACGTATAGAAAGTGCTGATGTTGAAGCCGCTTTAAATCAGGCAAAAGCGAGCTTAGAAGTTT
>JBBINX010000070.1:0-12201 GCA_037443685.1 Ignavibacteriales bacterium | reverse complement strand
CAACAACTATTGATGGCACACCACATCCTGAAAATGAAAAAATCTTTGGTAGTTTTCGAGATTATTGGAATCAGATGTCGCGCGGGCAGTTGGTTATCCAGGGCACTATCATTAATCCTGCACAGGCAAATGGAGTACCGCGGTGGATATACATAGACACGGCGCGAAGTTACTTCGGGGATGAAAACTGGCGTAAATTATCCGATACTTCATATAAATTAGCAGTTGATTCATTCAGGTTGAATCCATCGGTCTGGACAGTCAATCCAGATTCAAATCATTTCGATCGATATATCATTATTTTTGCAGGTCAAGCTGCACCAATTGGGACTCGTCTTTCGCATGCATGGTGGTACCAGTATTATCAATTGCCTGAGCGATGGGGCAGAGAACATTATGGACAAACTAATATTGCATTTGGGCATAGCGGCGTCCACGCTCACGAATTCGGTCATGTTTTAGGTCTCGATCGTGAACAGGATCATTCACCACCTGGTAATTACTGTTTGATGAATTCGGGAATGTACAATGGTCCAAAAAGAAAGGGAGAATGTCCAGCTACGCTTGCACCATATTACAGAATAAAAGCCAGTTGGATTACACCAGAAACACTTACACGTGATACAACAAATTTTGTTTTAAGATATGACTACGAAAACCCTAAAATTTATAAGATTGTTCCATTTGAATCAATTTTAGACGAGCATTACTTAATTGAAACACGTTTAAGAAAAGGTTTCGATCTTTATGTGCCAACACCGCCAGATAGTTTTCCGCATCAACCAGGAGTTCTTCTTATTTGGCACAATAGAATAATGTTTGACTCATCACTTATTAAAGAAGTATATGTCAAGGCTGCTGATAATCGTATTGGTGTTCCTTACAGTACCGACTTTTTCCCAAAAGATGCTGGAATAAATCGACAAAGTTTAAATGATATTACAATTCCAGCCGCTACTCTCGGTTTGTTTGTCCCTGGTGACCCCGCTATTAATAACAAACGCCCAGCTCATTTTGCACTAAATGGTATTCGCCGGATTCGTACTTCCAACCCCCATGATTCTGACTATACAATTATTGATACAATTGCACTTATACTCACTATGGCAGCGGGTAATATCTCACAAAATACTACCTGGAGCCATAATGTCCGTATCGTTGACGATGTTACAGTCCAAAATGGTGTAACACTCAAAATAAATCCAGGCACTCAAGTAGTTTTCGAAAATCAAAAATCGCTAACAGTCAACGGCAAACTCATCGCCAAAGGTGAGCCAAACAATCGTATCACATTCAAATCTGCCAAACCATCACCCTCACCCGGCGACTGGGGTGGCATTGTTTTCTCATGCGGCGGGCCCGATACGCTAACTTATTGCAATATAAATTTCGCATCTACTGGCATCACAATCAACTTTTGTTCACCTGTTGTTAATTATTGTAATATCAACAATTGTGGAACCGGTATTTCAATAGATGTAGCAAAAAAATTCTCACCTGAAATCTCGAATAATACAATTAGCGATTGTTCAATCGGGTTGGATATCACTTCATACGTAAGTATTGCAGGTTATCCAAGAATAACTTCTAATACAATTTATAATACAGAATATGGAATGTATATTCGTAATACCGATAAGATAGAGATACGAAGTAATAAGATTTATCACAGCCATGTTGGAGTTTATGTATTTCAAAGTAGTCCAGTGTTGTATAAAAATTTAATAGAGTTGAATTATAAATACGGTTTATATTCTGATGAATCGAATCCTCGCCTTGGGGATTATCTGTATGAGAATTCGGGGAATAACATAATCAGATACAATGAAGGTGTAGATTTGTATGCATTAGGAGGGAACCCATTTTTAGGAATGTACGATAAACAAGGTATAATAGGCGGTTATAATAGTTTGTATTTACAGGAAGGAATTAGAAAACCGACAGTTTGTGCTGATAAAGGCAGCTTTGTATTAGCACAGGTGAACTGGTGGGGCGAGTTTCCGCCAAGAGAAGATTTGTTTTACGCAATGAATGATTCGAAGATAGATGCAGAAAATCCGATTGATTATGATCCTAACCCAAATGTCGGCGGTGAGCCAATTGAAAAGCCGGAAACTGACCCGGAAGAAAAAATATTAAAACTTGCAATCAAAGACAGAGCTTCTCGAGATTATATAAGCGCGATTGCAAAGTACAACAATTTTATTAATGAAAAGCCAAACAGCAGTCGAATAAAACGTGCAGTTCAATCGCTCAGAAATACATACAGAGATTTTTCAATATCGACAGGCGATACGATCAGACGTACGCAGTTGATAAAATATTTAAATTCATTATCATCAACACATCCGAATCCGTCACTCAGAAGAACTGCAAACATACTTCTCGCTGAAGAGCAGCATGCTTTAGGTAACTTCGATTCAGCTATACTGAGGTATCGTCAAGTAATCCAGAACGAGCCTAACAGCGAACGTGAAAGAACGTCACTTTATGCTCTGTTCAACATATTCCACAACATCGGTGATAGAGAATCCGCACAAAATGTTCTGGTATCAATAATAAGTAAATATCCAAACGATGAACATACAAATATATCTCAAATTAGATATGAGCTTATGAGAGAGGGAGCGAATAAGCAACAATTAAAATCATATCAAGCATATGATAATAATTTATCTGAAATATCAAATAATTTCAGTTTATATCAAAACTATCCGAACCCGTTCAATCCCCTTACAAGAATTAGCTATGCATTGCCGGAAGCAGGTCACGTAACATTGAAAATTTATGATGTTTTAGGCAGAGAGGTTGCTAACTTGGTTGATGGATTTCAGGAAGCTGGTTATAAATCGGTAGAATTTAATGCCGCAAATTTGACTAGTGGTGTTTATTTTTATAAATTAACCTTAGGAAATATTTCATCAGGTTCAGGGAACAGTTATATATCAGTTAAAAAAATGTTATTTATAAGATAAAATGCGTGCTTTAATACAGAGAGTTAGCCAAGCGAGTGTTACTGTCGATGGTAAAGTTGTTGGCGAAATTGGCAAAGGAATACTTATAATGTTAGGTGTTTCAGTTAATGACGATGAGTCCGATGCAAAATATTTAGCTGAGAAGTGTGCTAACTTAAGAATATTTGAGGATAGTCAGGAGAAAATGAATTTATCGGTTCAAGATATTAAAGGGAGTGCGCTTGTAGTTTCTCAATTTACATTATATGCTGACACGCGGCGGGGAAACCGTCCAAGTTTTACTGATGCGGCATCACCCGAAAAAGGTGAATATTTATATGAAAAGTTCGTAGATTATATCCGAGAGATCCTTGGAGATAGCCGCGTTGCTACAGGAATCTTCCGCGCAATGATGGATGTTAGTTTAGTTAATGATGGACCAGTAACAATAATGTTAGAATCAAAAAATAAGAATCTATAGGAGTTAATGTGAAGAAAATAATTGTACTTGTGCTGATGATAGTCTTTGTAAATATAATTTTCAGTTTTCAATCTAAAAGTCGATTCGATTTATTTAAATCTAAAAATTTTCTTATCAAATATGAACAAGGTATTACAAACTCGGCAGTGAAGTCAATTGCCTCCGATCTGGAATTGCAATTCAAAGAATGGATGAAGCGATTAAATCTTGCCCCCAACAAGCTGCCTGTAGAGGTAAGAATATATAAAACAGAGAAAAAATATTTTCAAGAATCGCAATCGAAGTTGAAGGAAGAAGGAAATTATTCAAACGGAATTATATATTTATCTCCGCCGTCAAAATTAGATGAAAAGGGGAGCAGGGTAAATATCATTTCGCGAGTAGTTGCCTTGAGTATTCTTTCTGCTGCAAATGATAACGGCTGCCCTCGCTGGTTGACGGAAGCGTACGGAATTTACGCTGGTGGCGACCTTGAAAAATACGAACCCGTTCCGGTGTTACGAGCAACAAGTTTCATAGATTTTCAAGAGGAGATGAATCAAGCAAAGAAGGAAAAAGATGTACGTGTTCTCTACGCTAAATTGTCTGAAGTGATGAAGTTTTTCCTCAATCGCTACAATCAACAAAAAGTAGATTTATTGTTCACAAGGTTCGATGGAATAAAATCAATGGAGCAAGTATTTGAAGAAAATTTTGCTGAGAAATACGATGTTATAGAAACAGCGTGGAATAGAGCTATTAAAAACTATAAACCTAAGAGATGAAGTCACCTAAAATATTAATGTTATTTTTAGACGGAGTTGGGATTGGTAGGAAAAATCCTTCTGTCAATCCTTTTTTTTCAGCATCGCTATCTACACTCGATAAATTGTTAGACGGGAATATTCCTTATTTGAGGTCGAAGAAATTTAACTCAGACGGAACGGCATTATTTTCGCTCAATGCAACGCTTGGCGTTGAGGGGCTCCCGCAGAGTGGAACAGGTCAGACGGCACTATTTTGCGGTGTTAACGCTCCAGACATTGTTGGTAAACATTTCGGACCATATCCTTACTCATCACTTAGAAAAGTTATATCCGAAAAAAATATATTCGTCAAACTCCAACAAAAAGGTAAGAAAGTGTTTTATGTTAACGCATATCCGCCTCGTTATTTTGAATACATGAAAAATCACCAAACCCGCCGCACGGTTACTACAATAGCGTGGCTTGTAAGCGGAAATAATTTAAACGATCACAATCAATTAATTGACGAGCTTGCTCTTTCTTCCGATATAACTAACAAGCGTTGGAATTCAATGGGATTTCCAGCTGTTCCGGAAATAACACCGTTTGACGCCGGTAAACGATTAGTCGGTTTTTTAAATCATTATGATTTTGTTCTTTTTGAATATTTCTTTACAGACCACGCCGGACATAGTCAATCTATGGAAAAAGCTAAGGAGGAATTAGAAAAAATTGATGGACTAATTTCTGGGGTGATGAGCGGGTTTGATAAGAAAACAATGCTGCTTATTGTAACGAGTGATCATGGAAATATAGAAGACCTCTCAACAAAATCTCATACTCGAAATCCTGTCCCTTTGCTTTTAGTCGGTGATCAGAGTAGTAAAAGTTTTCGTTCTGTAACAAAAATATCGCAAGTCGCTCCAGCGATATTACGTTTGTATAATTAACTGATGTTGCTCAAAGTTCAACTTTTATGAGAAAAATAAACGATTTAATGAATAATAGAACGAGGATGACGCAGATTTTGATTGATTCTCACGGATTTAAATCTGTGTACATCAGTTTAATCTGTGTCATCAGTGGTCAATTTTGTGTTTTGCGTAACATCAGTAATTAAAGCATTAGTATAAAAATATAATCCCAAATCTAATATCTAAATCTAGAATCTTTTATGCTGGCGAACAGACCGGCTGTAAAATTCTGCCTCCCGTTCTTATCCGGTATATTAATCGGATGGCAATTCTCTTTTTCCTTATGGTACTTACTCGGTTTTCTAATCCTATTATTTTTAATTGTAGTTATCAGCTTAATTTTTTTCAAGGAATCATCTCAAACTCTACAACTGTTGATAATATCCCTTCTGTTTGCGTTAGGGATTTTTAAAATTACAATTGATGCGAAATATATTCCCAATAATCAGGTAGAAAGATTTATCGAGTTGCATAATTGGGTTACAGTGGAAGCGGTAGTTACTGATCCGCCAAAGATAAAAAATGAAAATATCCAATTTGTTATTGAAGCAGAAAAAATTTTCATGGATAATAATATCATTAAAACATTCGGAGGTGTTCTTGTATCTATAGGCAGAGATAGACTAACAGAAAGATTCATAGATTCGCTGATTTACGGAACAAAAATACAGGTGTTTGCACAGTTAGTATATCCGGGCAGTGTTCGAAATCCCGGTGAGTTCGATTTGAGAAATTATTTGAATATTAACGATATATATGCAAGAATATTTTTTGAAGATGGGAATGAAATAAAAATCATCGATAAAAGCGGTAATCCTTTTTTTTCTGAGGTCGTATTTCCACTTCGTGGTTCAATCGGTGAGAAGTTAGATGAATTTATTGGTGGAGAAGAGGCAAAATTTTTAAAAGGGATAATCATTGGCGACCGGAGTGAAATACCATACGAAGTTAAAGAAACTTTTGTTAATGCGGGCGTAATGCATATACTCGCCGTATCAGGTTTGCATGTGGGCTTAATTACGCTCATTATTCTCGCATTATTGATCGCTGTACGCGTACCCGAAAAACCGAGAATATTAATTACCTGTTTGTTTTTAATATTTTATATTTTTCTTACAGGACAATCGCCTTCGGTGGTACGGGCAACGATTATGGCTGTAATTGTGTTGAGTTCGATGATGTTCGAAAGAAAGATAGATGTATTTAATTCTCTCGCAATAGCCGCTTTGATAATCTTATTCTTTGATGCAAAGCAACTCTTTCATCCTGGTTTTCAACTTTCATTTGTGGCAGTTATCTCAATCGTATCGCTTTATCCCAAAATTTCATCGGTCAAAAATATTTTACCCACAAATATTAAAAGTAACCCAGTAATTACGGCAGTCATCGGACTTTTTAGTGTTTCAACTGCTGCGGCAATCGGAACGCTGCCGTTCACATCGTTCTATTTCGGGAAGATATCCATAATCGGACTTGCAGCAAATTTATTAATCGTACCTTTAACGGGATTGGTGCTTGCCTGCGGAATTGTTACAGTGGCATCGGCTTTTATGTGGCAATTCTTAGGTTCGATTTATGCAGAAGCAACCAAACTCGTTGCCGGTTTTTTATTAAAATCAGTCTCAATTCTTGGAAGCCAGCCGTTCTCATACATAAATTCAAACTTCACAATCTGGTCGGGTATCCTATTCTATATATTTGTTGGATTTTTGTTTTCTTTGAGTAGAGGGGTAATTTTCAAGCGTTCGTTATTTTTTATTTTGATTGTTTTAAATATTTGGATTTATCATTTTATCTTTTTCGCCGAGGAGGATAAACTGCGCGTTACATTCTTAGATGTAGGTCAAGGGGATGCAATATTTCTGCAATTCGCAGACGGCAAAAATATGTTGATTGATGCAGGCCCGAAAACCGTTTACCGGGATGCTGGCGCACGCTTCATATTACCGTTTTTTAAAAAAAGTGGAGTTAAAAAAATAGATTTGATTGTCAACAGCCACCCGCATCATGACCATTTAGGCGGAGTGCCTTTCATCCTCAGAAATATGAAAGTAGATAGAATTATTGATGCTGGGTCGTTCGAAAAAACAGAAATATTTAACGAGTATGAACGGTTAATAGATTCTCTCCAAATAAAAAGGGGAAAAGTGGGAAGGGGAGATACCATACTGATATCTGAAAACGTACGCATTTACATTTTGCATCCCTTCGGTTATTTTGATACCACTAATATCAAAGATTTAAATAACCAATCTATCGTAAAAAAAATAGTTTTTGGTAATACGAGTTTAATCTTAACTGGCGACGCTGAGATTAAGTCGGAAAACGAAATCATTAACCAATACGGGGATTTTTTGAAAGCTGGTATTCTCAAAATCGGACATCACGGTAGTAAGACGAGTACCGGGGAATCTTTTTTACAATATGTTAATCCACAACAAGCTGCTATTTCGGTCGGTCATTTAAACAAATTCAATCATCCTTCAAATGAAGTGTTGGAAAGGTTAACAAACAAAGGAATAAATATATATCGAACAGATTTATCAGGTGCTATTATTTTTGAATCAGATGGAGTGAAATGGACGCGAGTGCATTGGAGATAGTTATCAGTTGTGAGTTTTTAGTTTTAAAATTTAATCGTTTCGGGATGAATTCTCCACCGCTTGTATCGTCATTCCCGCATTCTTTTTTTAGGAATCTATTAATGGATGCTTGATATAAACATTCGGATATGACAAGATACATTGCTGCCAAGCCAGTAAAAGTCCGTTAATACGGACAGCGGGCAGGTTGTGGCGAGGGAGTCTATTACTTAATAAATCAATCTGAATGGTTCAATACACACTACTATTATGTTTACTTGAATCCCAACCGTTTTATTTTTATCTTATAACAGCTTCTAAAATTAATCGAGTGTAAGCATGTTAAAAAATGTTGAAAACAAAAAGCTAATTTGGGAAAACGAAATATTAAAACCGGTTTTGAAAAAATCGAAAGAACGAAAAGAAAAATTCATAACCGATTCAAATATTCATATCGAACGTATCTATCTGCCGGGAGAGACCGACTATGAAACTGAACTTGGTTTTCCGGGTGATTATCCGTTTACGCGTGGAGTGTACCCAACAATGTATCGCGGGCGATTCTGGACGATGCGACAATATGCAGGTTTCGCTACTGCTGAAGAATCCAATAAGCGATACCGTTATTTACTTGAGCACGGAACTACTGGGTTATCGGTTGCCTTCGACCTACCTACACAAATGGGGTATGATTCCGACCATCCGATGGCTGAGGGCGAAGTAGGGAAAGTCGGGGTAGCGATTGATTCATTAGCTGATATGGAGCGATTGTTCGATGGTATCGAGCTTCAAAAAGTATCTACTTCTATGACTATTAACTCGACAGCAGCGATTTTACTTTGTATGTATGTTGCCATCGCAAAAAAACAGAATGCCGATTTAACAAAAATAGCAGGAACAATCCAGAACGATATATTAAAAGAATACATAGCTCGCGGAACCTACATCTATCCGCCGCAGCCTTCTATGCGGTTAGTTACCGATATTTTTAGTTGGTGCAGTAAAAATTTACCGCGATGGAATACAATCTCTATCAGCGGTTACCATATTCGTGAAGCGGGTTCGACCGCTGTGCAAGAAGTAGCATTCACGATTTCCAATGGTATTGAGTATGTTAAAGTTGCCATTGAGGCGGGTTTGGACGTAGATTCGTTCGGGTCGCAGTTATCGTTTTTCTTCAACGCTCACAATAATATTTTTGAGGAAGTTGCTAAGTTTCGTGCTGCAAGACGAATTTGGGCGAAAATAATGAAGGAACGGTTTGGAGCAAAAAATCCGGAAACGATGAAGCTCCGTTTTCACGCTCAAACCGCCGGCTCAACTTTAACTGCTCAACAAATTGACAATAATGTTGTGCGTGTAACACTGCAAGCATTAGCTGCTGTTTTAGGGGGATGCCAATCTTTGCATACGAATAGCCGCGATGAGGCGCTTGCGCTGCCTACCGAGGAGTCGGTCCGGCTTGCGCTAAGAACTCAACAAGTAATCGCTTGCGAATCCGGTGCGTCCGAGACAGCAGACCCGTTAGGCGGTTCTTATTTCATCGAACAACTCACAGATGAAATCGAAAAGAGGTCTATGGAATATCTTGATAAGATTGATAAAATGGGTGGCGCTGTTAAAGCGATTGAGAATCATTTTTATCAAACTGAGATTGCTAATGCCGCTTATGAATATCAAAAAGCAATAGAATCGAAAGAGAAAGTTATTGTAGGAGTGAATGAGTTCACCATAAAAGAAAACACACACACCGATATTTTAAAAATAAATCAAAATGTGATAGATAAACAAATTGATAGATTAAAAGAACTTCGTTCAAAACGCGATATGAACCGTGTTGAGTCATCTTTAAATAATTTAACACAGGCGGCTTTATGTACTGAGAATATAATCCCTCAGATCCTCGAAGCTGTTGAAGCTTATGTTACTGTCGGTGAAATATCCGATGTACTTAGAAAAGTGTGGGGCGAGTATAAAGAGGGGTAACAAGAAGTAGTTATCTATCGGAGGTAGTTATTCAAAATTTTCCCTGTGTGTGAAAATTTGTTTTGTGCAATTTCTTCCGGTGTTCCTACAGCAACAACATATCCGCCTTCGTTTCCGGCTTCAGGTCCTAAATCAATTATCCAATCGGCACATTTTATTACATCCATATTGTGCTCGATTATTAAAACGGAATTTCCACAATCTATTAACGAATTAAAACATTTTATAAGTTTCGAAATGTCATCGAAGTGTAGCCCAGTTGTCGGTTCATCGAAAATGAACAACTTATTTCCTAATATTTCTTGTTGGGTTAGATGAGCCGCCAATTTAATGCGCTGTGCTTCGCCACCAGAGAGAGTTGTTGCTGGTTGGCCTAATCGTATATAACCTAAACCGACATCATCTAAAACCTTCAGCAGTTTTACTGCTCTCCTTGCAGCCACATCGTGGGTGAAAAACATGATAGCTTCGGTTACAGTCAAGTTCAAAACTTCGTTTATGTTTTTATTACGGTATTTTATATCTAGGACCTCCTTTTTAAACCGTTTGCCTTTACAAGCATCACAAGTCAACAGCAAATCGGCAAGGAACTGCATTTCGATTACCTGCATTCCACTACCCTCACACACATCACATCGTCCATTAGGGACGTTAAATGAAAAATGTCCCGGAGTGTAGCCGTGTATTTTCGCTGATTGAGTTTTTGCGAAAAGGTCCCGTATGATATCGAATATTTTTATATAAGTTGCTGGGTTTGACCTCGGCGTTCTTCCGATCGGAGATTGATCGACCAGTTCTACATCGCTTATGAACTCAGTACCCGAAATTGATTTTACTTTTCCAACAATATATTCTGTTACCTCTGGCGTGGTTGATTGCTTCAATTTCTTTAGAGCAGGGTAGAGTACCTCCATAACTAATGTGCTTTTCCCCGATCCACTCACTCCTGTAATGCAAACAAATTTGTTGAGAGGAATTTTTACATTAATATTCTTAAGATTATGTTGCGATGCACCGTTAATTATTAATTCCTTGGTACTACCTGTTCTGTGTTTTACCGGCAGCGGAATTTCTAGCTTACTGCCTAAATATTTTCCAGTAATCGAATCATCCGATTTCAAAATATTATCATACGTACCGGTGAATACTATTGAACCACCTTTATCGCCAGCGCCGGGTCCTAAATCGACAATTGTGTCTGCAGCTCTCATCATATCGCGATCGTGTTCAACTACAATAACTGTATTCCCGATATTGCGAAGTGATTTTAGAATATCGATAAGTTTGCTATTATCACGTGGATGCAAACCTATACTTGGTTCATCTAAGACGTACATAGACCCGACGAGAGACGAACCAAGCGAAGTAGCAAGGTTTATTCTTTGTGATTCTCCGCCGGATAAAGTGCTTGTTAAACGGTCGAGCGATAAGTAGGTAACGTTAATATCTACCAGATATTTAAGCCGCCGTTTGATTTCTTCGAGTACTCTTCTTGCTATATCAAACTCGAATTTAGTCAATTTTAAGTTCTCAAAAAAACTATATGCTTCGCTTACCGTCATACGCACAATTTCAGAGATTGATTTTTCCTCAACTTTAATACAGGCGGCTTCTCTTCGTAACCTCGAACCATTACACATTTCACAAACCGTGTAACCACGGAAGCGACTTAAAAAATACCGATAGTGGATCTTGTATGATTTACGCTCTATATGTCTAAAAAAATCATAAACTCCATCGAAATCCTCGGTTCCATTTAGTAGGAGGTTGACTTCTATTTCTGTTAATTCGAAAAATGGTACATTAACTCGAATATCGTGCTTGTCGGCTACTGCCAGTAAATCGTCTAAATACTTTTTCCACTTCGGAGTTGTCCAAGGCAAAATTGCCCCTTGTGAAATTGTTTTTGTCCTGTCCGGGATTACTAAATTCAAGTCGATGCCTATTGACCTTCCGAATCCTTGACAAACCGGACAAGCACCGAATGGACTGTTGAATGAAAATAACCGCGGGTCGGGAGTTTCATAATCAATTCCACAATCAGCACAGTTGAAATGCTGGTTAAAGCGTAAATCTTTTTGTTCTTCTACGAGGTGAATCGTAGCATAACCTCCGCTGGCTTTGAATGCGGTTTCTATTGAATCAGCAATGCGATTATTGTTTTCGTTTTTCCTATATATTATTCTGTCAACAACGATGGAAATATCAGATTTGCAAATTTTGGGAAGAAGTTTATCACTCAATTCAATCAATTGTCCCTTACAAAATAATCTGACGAAGCCCTGTTTTTTTAAGTTCTCAATTTCTTGTTTCACTGTTGCTTTAGGATGAAGTTGTAGCGGAAACAGGATGTAAAGTTTTATTTCGTCTTTGGCTCCCGTTTCATCCGCCGCAAGTTGATTTAATTTTTCGAGAATCGTCTGTATCGAATCTTTTTGAACAACTTTTCCGCAATTGTAGCAATAGGTTTTTCCTACTCGTGCAAAAAGGATTCGGAGG
>JBBINX010000069.1:0-12287 GCA_037443685.1 Ignavibacteriales bacterium | reverse complement strand
TAGTATTACTAATCTAATGCTTTTGTCATTCATAGTTTAACCTCCGTGAATAATGTTAGAAAAATTATTATTCCGAAATTTTTCGGGGGGGGGCAGTTTTGTGCTGCCTGAAATTTTATTGTGTTTTCTATTTACAAACTTTATACACATCGCCGAACCCTTCAATTATTATATGTGTAACTTTTATTCGCTTGGAATAAGTATAAATAATCTAAAATTTGGAGTCAAGTGTTTTTTAAATTTTCGCGTGGATAAGTAAATATTATGTACCAACCCTCAAAAACATGTTGTTTTGTGGATTTTATGTAATCCTTACGGTCGGAACGGCTTGCCCTCGTTGCAATCGGGGCATTCCGAAATACAAAACAACAGAGCCGATTTTTCACAATAAAAAAATCGGCTCATTAATCCCATCAATCCACTAGTTCATTATTCTCAGCACCACGTTATCGTGCCCGCAATGTTGCCTGCTACACCATCACAGCTTAAGCTCTAATACTCTTTCATTCTATGCCGCGGCATATCTTTTCTTAACCGCTTTATAGCTTCGCGCAGCTCTTTCTCAAAATCTCTCTGGAAAAGATAATACTTCGCCATTTGTTCGGAGTCTAGGAGTTCTTTTAATTCTTTCAAGAATCTTTTTTTTTCATCCAACATTTTACTGTGGTTTTCTTCAAATTGATCGAGTTGTTTCTGAAGTTCTTTCAACTGCTTCTCATATCGAGATTTGTTTTTTGCGGTTTCCTCGGCTTTTTTGATGTATTCATCTAATTTATCTTGTAATTCATCTTGCATTTTCCCAAGTTCGCGGAGCCGTCTTTCGTGTTCATTGGTTTTCGCGGAAAACCTGACTGCCGATTCTTCCGATAAATTCAAGACCTCGATCAATCGCATCATCTTAAATTTTTCGATCCTCTCAGGTCCCATCCTCTCCTGAAACATTTCTCCCGGCGGTTGTGAAAATAGTGTATCGCACAATAAGAAAATAGAAATCATTATTACAAATAGAATAATATTATTTTTCATCATTCACCTCAATTTATTTTACCTTTTCCTAAAATAGCGAGTAAATTGTTTACTTCATCATCGTTTAAAGTATGTATCGTCGTTTCATTATTGATTTGGTCGCTTTCAAAAACTTGATTTTCTTCTAACATTATTTTTTGCAGAACATCAGTGCTCGAAATATTATTCTCTGTTATATCCAAGTAGTCGACTAAAAATAAACCCTCTCTACTTAATGAGTCACCGTTCTCTGTATATAATTCTGCTTTATTTTCTGTAATATGTGTAGTAGAAAGTTGTTCAACATTTGAATAATCAGATGTAAAAACTCTAACTAAAACAAATATTGCAACGATTGTTGTAACCAAAGGAATTGAGCCTCTGGATGCTATTTCCCATAATAGATTCTTCTTTTTTCTGGAAATCCGGTCGTGAATGCGGGGGAGTAAATTTGTCCAATAAATCTCCGACGGTTGCACAATGGTCTGGGTATCCATTTGTTGGAGAACTGCAAATATTGCAGCTTTTTCTTCAGCACATTTGCGACATTTCTCGAGATGTTCCGATACCTCAAGCTGTTCGTACTCTTCCAATTTATTTTTAACATAATCGGGGAGTAAATATTTAATTTCTTTGCATTTCATAGCTGAGATTTCTTTCGCATAAAATTTTTAATATTTTTAAGTGCATGAAAATAGTTTGCTTTCAAACCACTGACCTGTTTATTTAAAATCTTTGATATTTCTTCATAAGGTAACTCATCATAATACCTCATTATAAAAACCTTTTTCTGCCTCGGTGGAAGCTGTGCAATTGCTTCTTCAATTAGTATACGGTTCTCTTTTAACTCCATATTATCTAATGCGCTGATATTTTCGTCGGCGATAGAATTCAATGCCGAAAAGGCATCGTCAAACTTAATTAAATTAATTATCTTCTTCCGTCGAATTGATGAGATTGCCATATTACTCGCGATGCGATAAATCCACGTATAAAATGATGATTCACTTCGAAAATTTTCTAAACTCTTATACACTTTTACAAAAACATCTTGTGTAATATCATCAGCATCATTATGGTTGCCAATTATTCGGTGCGCAATCCAATATACTTTTTGCTGATATCGCCGGACAAGCTCATTAAAAGCTTCGACTTTACCCGCCTGAAATTCTTTAACAAGTTCTAAATCCGACTTCGACGACATTATGTTATATCTTTATCTGAATATTAGACATTTATTGCTTATAAAAGTTTAACAATATGATACAAATATCAAAAGAACACGGTTTTTTCAATTTTTGAAGCAATTTCTATCAACTCAACATCTCCCCAGTATTCACCTATAACCTGCAAACCTAACGGTAAATTACTTCCTACCAAGATTTCAAATGGGATGTTGATAACCGGTAAACCCGCATACGTCCAAGGTAAATTCATTACGGGATCACCGGTCGATTCTAATCCGAACGGTGCTATACCAGTCGTAGATGGAGATAAGATTGCATCAACGTTGTGCATTACCATCAATCTCATGATTTCATCACGAAGTTTAGTGCAACAATGACGAGATTTATCTATTTCGGTTGATTGTATAGCTTGTCCCCCAAGAATTAATTCTAATGTCTTAGAATGATAAAGATTTGAGTATTCTCTGAACCAATCTTTGTGAAAAACTGCCGCTTCAGCGGCGATTAAGTTATTATTGTGTTCAACAATTTCTTCAAAATTATTCATCATTGGAATTTGGATGATATCGAACCCACTATCGGAAATTTTTTTGCAAACATTTTTAAAATGTTCAAGAGTTTCCTTATTTGACTTTGAAAGATAGGGACCTTCGGGTATCGCAAGTTTAAAGGACTCCGAATTTATTCTATAATCCCAATCTTTGCAAATTATAGAAGCTGCAAATTCAGCGCTTTCTACATTCGATGTAAAAATACCTACCTGATCTAACGATGGTGCGAGTGAAATAATACCACTTGTGGAAACTCTGCCTTGACTTGGTTTGAATCCAACAACACCACAGTATGCAGCGGGCCGAATCACGGAACCGATTGTTTGTGTGCCGAAAGCTAACGGCGTAAGTCCGGCTGCAACAGCCGCCGCTGAACCACTGCTTGAACCTCCCGGTGTATGATTTAAGTTAAGTGGATTTCGTGTAGGACCCGGTGCAAAATATGCAAATTCAGTTGTAACAGTTTTTCCTAAAATTAACGCACCGGCATCTTTTAACATTTTTATTACTGCACCTTCTTCACCTTTAAGAACTTCCGGTGGTAATTTGCTTCCTGCTCTTGTTTCAAAACCATCAACGTGAAATAAATCTTTTATCCCAACAGGAATACCGAAAAGCGGCGGGCGTCGGTTCGGATTCGGATACTTTTTGACAAGCTCAACGAGTTCTAAGTGTAACCGTCGGAAACGGTTGGTTTCCGGTAAAAATGCATGGATTAATGGTTCGAATTGATCGAATCTACCCTCAATAATATTGAGATAGTCTTCTACTGTAATAGAACCAGTCCTGAAATCTTCGACTAATTGCGTAAGTGAGTTGATCATTTGTTATTAGTCATTAGTTGTTCGTTGTTAAGTGTCAGGCAATTATAATTCATTTCCATGCTACTTACTTTTCACTTATTATGACCTACTATTTACTTTACTTTCGCATCCGGAAACGCAACAATTCTACAAATGCACGACTCTAGTTCAATTCCACGCCAAGGGAAAGCACCAATGACTGTTCTCTTATTACTCAATTTATCTATATCACCACCAACGTTTTCTGCATGGATAATTCCCTTAGGGAAAAGTTTAAAGTGCATCTGCTGATAATCTTTCTTCGGAAAAATATCATCTAAAGTTTTATTGTATTTTTTCTTGAAATATTCGTTGCATTCTGTGGCTAATCCATATAAATCTTCCGACCATTTTCTAATGATCGTGTTCATGGGGTGGTCAGCGCTGCCGCAGTCAACCCCAATCCATTTAAATTTCATTTTCGCACACCAATCAACAAACTCACGAGTTGGTCCAGGATGTTTACAGAAGTAGCGGATTTCATTAGCTTTGGGTTGATCCCAAGCATACTTATTGTAACCTGTATTAATTATCAGAATATCGCCCTTACGGATATCGGCACGCTCCATCAACATTTTGGGAGTATAAATATCGTAATCCTCCATTATATCTGAAATATCTACAACAACTCCAGGGCCTACAAAATCTTCTAATGGCTGGTCGCCTATTGTTCTACCTCCTGTGTCAAAATGAATTTCTCCGTCCATGTGTGTGCCTACATGATTGCTCGTGCTGATTATTTGTCCGTTCGCTCCGTTAGACGATAATCTTTTGAAGAAATGTACTTTCAACGGCTCATACGTGGGCCACGCCGGTGTCATAATAGATAATCTCTGTGTTAAGTCAATTACTTTCATTTTATTCTCCTTTGTGAATTTTATGTAATAGTTTATATTGCAAAATTGTTAGCTGAACCAAAGCCCAATGTTACAACAGCTTTCTCAAAACATTCCATCGGTGGATTTACAAGTCCAGCTCCCACTTGTCCAACCCCTGCATTTTTATGAGCGATACCTGTGTTGATAATAGGAAGAATCCCGGTTTCAATTACGTTGCGAATATCAATAGCCGATGGAGTTCCACGAAAGCCGAGTGAGGGTATCTGAAAAAATCTATTTTCAGTCAAGGTGATGTGATACATTTTCTCTGTGTAATTAATTGCATCGGAAGGTTTGCCCCCCACGAACCCGACGATTGCTGGTGCAGCAGCCATTGCAAATCCACCAAAACCAGAAGTTTCAGTTATCACAGAGTCGCCAAGGTCGGGCGCCGCGTCCTTTTCCGAATAACCTGGGAAATAAAGTCCTTTCACCCTTGGTGATTCGAATGTAAACCATTGTCCTTTCAAGCCGGCAACCCTAATTCCAAAATCTGTTCCATTTCTTGCCATTGTAGAAACTATCGTCGAGTTTTCAATTCCCTCAGTCGGTTCCATTATTGATTTCGCGGCAGGCATCGAAAGGTTCAAACCGAAATGGTCGTTTGAATTAATGAACTCTAAAACTTTTACTTTTTCCTCATTACTAAAATCTGTTTTCACTATGGCTGGTGCAATTTCACGATAAAATAGCGAGGTAAGGGCTTTATTCCTGTTATGACATTCATCACCCATTTGCAATGCTTGTGCAATCAGGACACGCAAGTCAATCGGACCTTTGATTTCGAGGGCTTGTTTTAATATCGGGTATAGCTCATCTCGCATCCAGTTCAATCGTTCAATAACTTCAGGTCCATATGCGCCAAAGCGAAGGACTTTTCCAAGTCCCTCATTCATCGTGGCAAATGCGAGATTGCCGTATTTTTCATTTTGCACAATCCAAAGCGGCATCGATGGTGTAAGAATGCCTGCCATTGGTCCCACTGCATGAAAGTGATGACACGGATGAAAATCGATTTTTGAAGACGCAAGTTTTTCGGCATCGTTCACATTCTTTGCTAAACCTTCGTAGAGAATACCGCCAATGACTGCTCCGCGCATCGGACCACACATTCGTTCCCATGTTACGGGTGGTCCAGCGTGGAGAAATGTTGTAGGAGTTAAATCGTTGATAATATCTTTAGCGATGCCGGTACCTATTAGTTTCGGATGTCCGCTTGAAATAACATCAACAACTTTGCGATTAGCTTCCTCCACGGCGTCTGTGTATAGTAGTTTTAATGCTGCGATTACATTTTTATCGTTTGTCGCGGGTGGTTTCCAATGGACATGAATTGAATTTACATCTTGCCGGATTAAGTCTGTGTGGAACGATTCAAGCCCGACATTTACTACAGAGAGTTTCTCCATGAATAGTTTTATTGATTGATTATTCACGTCAATAACTCCTTTATTGTAGATGCTAACCGGATTGCTTGATAATTACTTGGCATACAAACTACACCTGCGTTTCTTAATTTTGCTTCTTGCTGTGACAACACCTGCGGATCTTTTTCTGTACCGCAAACGGAGGCGATGACGGATAAATACTGACCACGTTTTCTAAATTCTGTTTTAGCATCAACAATCGTCTCGGATATCGCACCGGCTGGGTCGGGATGAGAACCATAACCGATGACTATATCGAGTAAAATAATTGCAACTTCAGAATCTTTTGATTCATTTAGTAACCTCAACTTTCGATATGACGGATCTATCATTGGATGGGCTTTACCTTTTGTAAATTCATCGTCACCTAAATCGACAATCGTGTCTTTTTTTGAAATGCGGCTGTCTTGTAACTTATACTCTTTATCCAGCGGAGTGTTGGAATATACCTTACCGAATTTTTTTTGAAGAAACACCAGCGCTTCATCACAAAGTGTTCCACCAGAGTAAAGACCTCTGATGTATTTTTGATTTTTATTCATCTTGGAAATTTCAGAGTTGGCTATTTTTTCTAACTCATTTTCTTCAATCGTAAAACTAATTCTTTTCCCAGTTGCAAGCTCTACTGCTTTAACGGCGGTTTCTTCTAAGGATTTTGCTACCTTCAGTTTATACTTCTCAACAACAGATATATCGCTACCGATAAAATGTACGACAACTGGTTTACTACAGTTTGATGCGTGGATTAATACTTTTTCCATCACCGATGGCGCTGGGGGTTTTGAAATTAAAACGACCACCTTTGTGCTTGAGTCGTGTTTAAGTGCATCTATTCCAAGCAACATCATCTTCCCCCCAATTTTTTCAGACAAGTCTCTACCACCTGTACCGATTAATTGTGAAATTCCCGAACCAGCCCTCGCAATTAAACTACTCACTTCTTGACTCCCGGTTCCAGAAGCCCCCACAATACCGATTGTACCTTTCGGTATTGCATTTGCAAAAGCAAGTGGTACATTGTTAATGATTACTGTTCCACAATCTGGTCCCATCATCAAGAGACCTTTAGAAACCGCATATTCTTTTAGGTCATTTTCTTCATCAATAGTTACGTTATCGCTGAAAAGCATTACGTGCTTCCCGGCAACGAGTGCTTTCTTCGCTTCTAAGTACGCATACTCACCCGGTACCGATATGATGACAAGGTTCGAATCTGAATTTTGTTTGAGTGCATATTGAATTGATGTAATTTTTCTACCTTCACCAACGACCGACTTAATTTCTTTTTCCGTTAGCATAACTTCAATACTCTTTGATGCTTCTACAATCGACTTTTCATCGTCGGTGCGGATCGCAATAATTAAATCGTTTGGACCGACATCACTTAATCTTTCATCATCAAAATTGATGTCTCGTAACAGTTCTTTGTTTGTTTCTGTTCCCATCGATACAACAACATCCGTAACGTTTGAGAGCAACTTTGCTTTTTCAGAAATCATCATTAAACTGATCGAATCGTAGTAAGTATTTTTTTTAATTATTATTTTATCCATAAATCTTTTTGTTTAGGGAGATTCTAATGCAAACAGAACTCCAGCCAATGTGTCAACTCCAGACGTCGCCCCGTAGTCAAGCAGTATATTGATTGGATTTGTACAACTTTCACCGCTGCACAAACTATGAAGTAACTCTTTGATTGGAGAAAATATATGTCCACAGCGAAGAGAATTGAGAGAATTAAAACTTATATCTCCAATACGGTTCCTGTTTTCATCAATCATTTGCTCAATCAGCAGCGATAAATCCGGTTTAAAATTAAAAATTTTCAGGGCAGCAAAGAAACCATAAATAAAGTCGTCTCCCGACGGTGTTAATCCATATCCAAGCCCCAATAACTTTCCGAGGTTCCGTTTAAAAGTTTCTGTATCGTTCCATAATATATTCTGCCTTAAAGCATTTAAAATTTCTCCGATTCTTCCTACTACAACATCGCTGCATCTATCTTTATGGAAAAGTTCAATAATCCCTTTTCGATTTTTAGTGTATTGGCAGACCTCTTTTTGAAATCGTTCAATATAATTTGTAGGCGGCGACGAGTACAACTCGATTTTAGTATCAATAACTTCTGCGTTCAAAACAGATAATTGCAATTCCTGCATAATTAAAATTGGATAATCCAGGTTTAAAACAAATCCCGATCTAGAATAGTTTAAGAATTTTTCGTACAAATTCAGTTCATCTAATACAATGCTTGTAGGGGTCATCGCTGTAGTGGAATTTGATATTGAGAACAGTGAGTAACCATCAGAATAATTCACGACATTTTTAAAAACCGAGTGAACAGAAAACGTATTCACTTTTTGTTCACCCAAATACTTTTTGATATATGAAGCTATTTTAGGACGAGACGGGTTCAAAGACAAGTACTTTCTGTGAAGCCTTCCAAACATCCTCGGCACGTATCGGCATCTCGGTTAACTCAATTCCGAGTGCATCTCTGAGTGCGTTACCGATCGCGGGGGCAACCGAAATCATAGGATGTTCAGCCGCGCCGCGTGCACCGTAGGCACCTTTATCGTGAGGCGTTTCGATGAATATTGGAACAATCTCCAATGGGATATCTTTTGCAGTAGGAATTTTATTATCTGTGAACGAATTGTTTAACAGCCGACCTTTATTGTCGTACACATATCGTTCACATATCGCAGTGCCAAGCCCTTGAATTATCCCGCCAATAACTTGACCTTTTAGTGATTCATAATTAAGAACTTGCCCTACATCAAAAGCTGAAGCAATTTTGAGAACGGTAAATTCTCCAGTTTCAACATCCACTTCTACTTCGATTGCGTGCGCACCGTAGGTCCAATTAAAAGCAGGGAGCCCTTGACCTGTTTCTTTGTCTAAATTCGTCAAGCCCTCTGCCATATAAACTCCAACACCTATTATCGGTCCTCCAATAGTATTACCATTAGGGAAAGTATAACCGATTGCAAGTTTATCGTAAGGAATAAACTTCTGTGGATCATTTTTATGGATTACTTTTTCATTCAGAAAGATAAAATTATCGGATGAACAATCGAAGACTTTTGCCGCTACTTCCGACATTTTCTTTTTCACATCGTTACAGGCGTTAATAACAGCGCGTCCGCCCATCGCGGCAAAACGGGATGCAACAGTTTGCCAATCGTATGGATCGCGGTCGGTGTCGGTTTCGTAGGCTACATGAACTTTTGATAACGGAATATCCAACTCTTCGGCTGCAATCTGAGCCATAGGTGTGTAAGTGCCGTTGCCATAGTCAGTTGCGGAGATGTTAAGAATAATTGACCCATTTTCGTTCATTTTAATAACACACGTACTCGAAGTATTAGTCGGCATCGCTGGTGCTTTGTGTAAAACTGCAAAACCTTTGCCACGAACTTTTCCACTTTTAATCTCAACAACTCTTTGCTCATCACTTTTAATGCCGTTCCATCCGATTTCTTTTACTGCTGCTTCCAAACATTTTTTGATATTACCTGATGACTCAGCAATATATTCGCCGGTTGGTGTAGTGTCGCCGGGATTTAGCAAGTTCATCATTCTGAAATCATAAGGATCGATTCCTAACTCTCGAGCACAATAATCCATATGACTTTCTAATCCCCAAAATAATTCTACGTGACCAAATCCCCTGTAAGCGGTTCCAAAAACCATATTAGTATATATTGAGTATGAGTCTATCGAAATATTCGGATAGTTATATGGACCTCCAGCAGAATATCCTGATGCGCGAGTTACATTCACAGCATAGTCAGCATAAGCACCCGCACTCCACAGTAGTGTTAGCTTTTGCGCAACAATTTTACCACTGCGTTTCAAACCAGTTTTAATTTTATATTTTAGACCGCAGCGACAAGGTAGCGTGTTATATTCTTCTTTTCTTGTCGCGATTAATTTTACATGCCTGCCACCTGCTGAACGAGATAAACACCCGACGAGCGGTTCTAAATGAATTCCCGCTTTACCTCCAAATCCGCCGCCGACATACGGAACGATTACTCGTACCTGATGATGAGATAATTTGAATGTATGGCAGAAAAGATTACGCACTGTAAACGGAGATTGTGCGCTCGTCCAGATTGTAACTCTGTCTCCAATTCCCCATTGAACGATTGCTCCGTGAGTTTCCATGGGCACATGCTGTACTGAAGGATTGTTGTATTCCTTTTCGAATATTACATCGGATTCTTCAAATCCTTTTTCAATATCTCCCTTTCTGATTTTAGAAACATGACAAATGTTAGTCCCGGGTTGAGGATAAAATGCTGCCTTCAAATGACTGTAATTACCGAGGTCGGGATGGACAAGGTTCTCTTTTTCTTCGAAAGATTCTTCGACATCAAGCAGCGGTTTTAACTCCTCGTATTCGACTTCAATCAACCTAACAGCTTGTTCAGCAATTTCTAAAGTTTCTGCTGCAACAGCCGCCACAGGTTCACCGTGATAACGGACTTTTTCACGTGCGAGGATTCTTTTATCAACAAGGTAGAGTCCGACGTGATAATCCAACTCCGCGCCGGTTAAAACTGCTGTGACACCGTTGAGTGCTTTCGCTTTAGAAGTATCGATTTTTTTAATCTTTGCGTGTGCGTGTGGCGATGTCAACATTTTTGCGTATAACATTCCGGGGAACGACATATCGCCGACATAAGTCGCTTGACCTGTTAATTTGACGTCCGCATCTATTCGCGGAGTGCTTTGACCGATATATTTATATTTTTTACTCATATACTAATTATAAATTTAATTTCGAAAATCGAAATCCTAATTCACCTGAGGTAAACTAAACAATTTTTAAAATCAAGATGTCCAAAAAATAAATTACATTTCAAATTATGATATTTAGAATTTTGGTTTGTTTAGGGTTTAGAATTTAATTTTGTTGTCTCTGAGATTGCATCTATTATCTGTCTGTAACCAGTGCAACGGCAGAAGTTGCCCTCAATTGCTTCTTTGATTTCTTCTTCGTCCGGTTTGGGATTTCTTTCTAACAGCGACTGTGTAGACATAATCATCCCCGGCGTGCAAAAGCCGCATTGAGTTGCGTGATTTTTTTTGAAGGATTCCTGAAGTGGTGATAATTTCCCATCCTTTACTTCACCTTCAACAGTCCTTATTGAAGTCCCATCTGCTTCTACCGCAAGGATGAGGCACGAGTTAACAGGTTTATTATCCATTAATACTGTGCAAGCACCGCACTCGCCTTCACCGCACCCTTCTTTCACACTTAGTGTATCAAGGTCATCGTGGAGAAGTTCCAACAATGTTTTATTATAGTGAACTGTACGAGAATATTTCCGGCCGTTGATATGTATCTCTATATTTTTAATTGCTATTTCCTTTCTCTAATAATCTTTTAATAAAAACTTGTACTATATGTTTTCGGTATTCTTTTGAACCACGAATATCATCGATTGGATTAATGTTTTTCATCGCAGTTTCGATTATGAGCTTGATGTTGATTTTTTTACTTTCAAAATCTGGAAGGAGCACGGGTGTAATCGCACAAGAACCAACCGCTACTTTTAGAGTTCCGTTAACCCGACTCATAGCAACGTTGCAAATGCCAAGGTCGTGCCCTTTAATGCGGGAAGCTTTTAGGTATCCGCTTTTAGCATCCCGGAAATAAGCTGGGACTTTTATGGCTTTGACAAATTCACCTTGTTTGAGTGCATTCTTTTTGACATTGGTGAAGAAGTTCTTGAGTGGAATTTCATATCCACTACCTTGATTACCAACTAAAACCGAAGCACCGAGCACGAGTAACGGTCCAGCCATATCAGCAGCAGGAGATGCGTTACAAATGTTACCAACTACTGTCGCCCTGTTTCGTAGCTGGTAGGAGCCGAGCGTTTTAGCTGCTTCCACCAAAATCGGAAAATGTTTCTGAATACACTCATTCTCAATTACATCATTGCAGGTAACAGATGCCCCGATTGTTAATGAGCCGTCCGATTCAGTAATTATTTTTGAGTAATCGGAGATACCTTTGATATCCACGAGAACCTTCGGCTGTTCTATATTTTGCTTCATTAAAACGAGTAAATCAGTACCACCGGCTAAAATTTTTGTATCGCTGCCATTCGATTTTAACAGATCGATTAACTCGTTCTCATCCTTGGGTTTGAAGTATTTAAAATGGGTTAACACTGTGAAGACCTTAAAATGATATTTTATAAAAACTTGGGTTAAAATTACGAAAGTTTAGAGAAGAAATCAAATAATAAAGCCAGTCGTAAATTCGACCGGCTTATAATCTAAAGTACTTAAAACGTTCTAAGATTCCGACTCTTCTAATTTTATTTCATCAGCAGCATCCTTTTAACCTGGACAAATTTCTTACTCGGATTCTGTA
>JBBINX010000068.1:0-12478 GCA_037443685.1 Ignavibacteriales bacterium | reverse complement strand
CGTCACGCACAACTACAGTCGCTACGTAATATCCCACTGGTGTAGTTTGTAAAAATTTTAACATACTATCCGGTTGCCCGACTGTTGGAAGTGTATATGATTTTGCTTCAAAATTTCCCGTTTGCGGGTCAATTCGTGCAACAAGGTAACTCCATGCATTCTCCCACCAAAGTCCGGTAACCGTTACACTTCCTATTCGGATTATACTGTAATAATCCGAATCAGGATATGCACGTGCACCCAAAGAGCGAGCAAAGATATTCAGTCCATTTGTTGTTTTCATCGTCACTCCACTATCTGTGAGTGAAATACCTTTCTTCTCACCTAATGAAAATTGTTGATTTTTTATCTGCTTCCATTTGGTTGTTGTTTGACTAAAAGCCGAATCACTAACAATGAAAGAATTCGTTGTCCATGCACCGTATTTGCCACCAGAGAATGACCTCGCCCGCCAGAAAAAAGCAGATTCATTTAACAAATTTGGAGTAGTCCACTCTGCATAAACTGGCGTCGGCGTTACTGGTAGTGATTGAATTCTGAATGGACTATTGAAAGTAACTACTGTATCTAATTCGAAATAAAAAGATAAGGGGTTTGTCGTTTGGATTTTATCGTATAAAAGCGAATCTCCCAAACCAGTATATGGCGTAGAAAGAGAGTCAAAAACAATGGGTACAGTAACTCTTAAAACTTGTGAGCCACTCTGAACTACCGCAAACGGTTTTGGTTTTAAAGGATAGATTACATTCTGATATACGTACACATATAGTTCTGCATAATTATTTGTCTCGATACTTTCGATAATGCTGTTGAGCGGATCGATATTAACTTTTAAAATATGGCTACCTGCTTTACCACGGACATCCCAATCGATATTGATTATGTCGGAATAGGCAATAGATTTTATATAGAAGGGTGGCACGATGTCAGTTTCACCTTTATTTATACCTAACTCATCGGTATAATTATCCCGAACAGAAATTAAGATGCTATCTGCAGACATCAATCCAAAATTCTTAACATTGATAGATAGTGATATTATATTATCTGCGATTGGGTTTTCTGGAAAATATTTTATTTGATTTGGACTCATTACGAAATCAGGTTTTACAGGAATTGCTAATTTTGTATAAGGATCACCGATAAGCGGATAAAGGTTCAGAGTGTGAATAATTGTTGGCGTAACAATTGAACCATTTATGACCCAAAAATATATGCGAGATGAAGTAGTGAGCTCACCCAGTGTCTTAAGTGATTCCTTCGCAGCACCAGATACGGCATTTGCTAAAAATTTTTTTGTGAGCCAATATCCAGTCTGTGCAGAACCGATATCCGAGCTTGCCCAAGCACCGATACCACCTCTATTGTCAGCCATCAAAAAATCTTCTGAAAGCACATTTGCGAACTGGGTGTAAAATGCTCCGATATTACAACTTACACTGCTAACAAACGGTAGCTTTCCCGTCGTATTTTGGAATTCGGTTGGATTTCCGATATCCACATTCCAGATTCTTCCACCGGAATGTCCAATAAAATTAATGAAAGATATCCCCTCATTAACTAACCCCTGCATATACAATTTTTGTGCACCATCTATAACTGCAGGGGAATTCTTGTACACCTTAAAAGCTTCGCCACCAAGCGGAAAGGGTGTGATAGATTCATTGATTAACATATTGGACAATGTATTGAATTGCCACCTCTCACTGTCTGTCTGTCCACCTGCAATAAATAATGTGCGTTTATTCCAATTGTCCATCGGTGGAGTGTTGTAATTGATAATTTTAGTTACAACCCGCCCTCCCTGTATCGGATTCTCAACGGGGATTCTTCCAATATTCATAGCGGGAATAAAAAACATAGCAGAATCGAAACAAACTAATTGATTGTCGCTCATTGGAATGCCATAACCGGGAACGAAGTTAGTTTTTGTAGTAGTGGGAAATTTCTTCTTAAAATCAAGACACGCATCGCCGAACATTACAATATAGCTCGGTGCCGGCAGTGCCCAATTGCTAAATGTATATTTCAAAAATTGTTTGATAGTTAGCGGTTCGAGATGGCCGTAGTTAAATTCGTCGTAGATATCCTGCACATCAACTACGGTTGTTCTCAATCCAATACTGGCTCGATTATTAGCCAGTGTTGTTGCTGCCGACTTGAATAGTGAATGCGTGATAACAATATAATCGGCACCAGATAGATTCGACCGAATATTTTTGAATGTGTGGGATGCAATATAAAGCGGTATAAGACGTTGATTTGTTGCCGTAACAATATATCTTTTTGAAGTTCGAGAAGTATCTTTGAATACCCAGATAGGCGCCTCTTGATTGATATTTGTAATTTTTCTTGCATTGGTCAAATCAAAAACATCTATACCTCCTGCATTAACTTTAGCGATACGGAAAGCAGAAACATCCGATGTCGGTTGCGATGCTGATGTAAAATCTAAATAGTTATTTTCGACAGAGAGTGGACAATTATACGTAAGCTGAAACCAGTCGAGATAAAATTTAGATAGTTTTACCATGTATGAATTTATCTGTAAAGTATTATTCCCTTTTTTAAGAAGCGTATCAATAAAACTTGTTTTAAATATCAATTCTTGATTTTGTGTCCATAATACTTCTCCCAAAATTTTACCATTCAAGGTTACTCTAACTTGATGTCTTGACTTGTTTGTATCAGGAGGTGTATAAGCCGCCATTCCGTGAAATCGCGCTTTAAAAAAAGCAGAATCGAATCTGCCAGAATTTATTGTGTCAATGTAGAATGTTATTGTTTTTACGGTAGTACCTGTAAAATCTAACCAGTACCAGCCTTCACCAGGAGCGTTGTCAACAGTTCTTCTTTCATCATCGTTATATCCGTAATAGTAGTTAGAATCCCTTTCGAAATGCCTAAACGCTGTGTAGCTCGAAACATGGTATGTGGGCGATGTTGCATCGGGTTGTGGAATGGTAAATCTCTTCGGACGTGAGTCATTCCAAGTTAAAAAGTAATAACTAGTGTCCGAGTAGATATCAAAAAATGTTGAATCGCCATATTTTCTATTTCCGTAAAAATCGATGTACCAATTTTGTGCATTCGCATCACTTGTATCAATCACAACTGGAACAGATTGCCCTTTATAATATAACGAAATAGAGTGTAACGGAATAGTTTGCATATTAATACCGGCGCTCAGTAGATGCGAAAAAGTTAAACGATACATTCCGTCTTGAACAATTGGGATTCTGTAATATTGTTGAGAGGTTGTCCACCATGCAGTAGTTGGGTCCGAAGTTTTTTCTATATCAATTTTCTTTTCACGAACTCTCCAATTTTTAGATTGAGCATAATTTAAAATCAACGAATTATACATCATTTCAAAATGTTTGTCGCTTACTTTAATATACTCCCATTCTTTTTTTTCGTTAGGTTCATTAATAAACCGGATACGGATTGTAAGATGTGTAAATAGTTTAACAGTTTTCGTTACTGGCTGATATTGCATCGGATGTAAAGTTAATTTGGAAACCACTTGATTCCTGAACATTGCCGGTTGGTCAATTTTAACTATTTTACTCGGATAAAAACTAATCTCAGTATTATAGAACGAATAGTTAAAATTATAAATAATCTCAGCATTTCCGTCTTCATCATACTTTTCTTCCGGGATAGGTGCGATATTCATACCTTCGACAAGTTCAAATTTCGATTCGATTATTTCTGCTGTCAACCTATTATTAGGTGGGAACGCAATTAGCGTTGCTTCGACAGGAAGACCTGGTTTACCAGTTTCGTTTGTAAGTCCACTTGTTTTACCACTTGGTATCAAATAAGTTTGCCCATTGATCTCAATTGGGTTCATATCATACTTCTGAGGTATATATTTTATGACCAGTTCATCATTATTTTGACTGATTATCTCGAATGCTTTATCCTGTGCAATACACATTCCTGCCCAAAAATAAAAGATAGAAAGCAGATAAACCATATATTTTTTTGAGTAACTCATATCTTTCGGTTTCTTCTTGTAAAAATATAATAAATAAATTTTGGATTGCCAAAGATATATCTCACAAATAAACGTCGTGGTTCCTGTGTTAATCGAAATAACCACTCAAAACCTAAACGTGATAACCAATCGGGGCAAACTTTTTTGTCGCCGGCAATAATATCGATACAACTGCCTGCATTAAATATTGCATTTACTTCTAATTTTGAAGAATTTTCTTTTATCCACTTTTCTTGAAGGGGCATTCCCATACCGACTATTAAAACATTTGGTTTTGAAGTAGATATTTTTTTAACTATTTTTTCAGATTCGCTTCCCTCCTTCTGAAAGAAACCATGATGCGTCCCAACAATTTTTAAATCAGGAAAAGTAAGCTTGATTTTTTTAACAGCTTTATATAAAACGTCGTTGGTTGCTCCTAATATGAAAACAGAATAATTATTCTTCCTACAATGTTCGAGTAATTTCCACGACCATCTTGTCAAGTTAACAAGCGGAGGAATTTTCATATTTAGCAGCAAGCTCGCTAAGCGGATACCCTGCCCGTCTGCATAAGTAACTTCAGAATTATTTAAATATTCTTTAAACCAATCATACCTTTGAGCTAAGTTAATTCCGTGAGCGTTTATGTATGTGAAAAGTTTCTGCTCATTATCGATAATTGCCCTATCTAATATTTGTAATATCAAGGGTCCGTCGACGACATCTACTTTTACTTCTGCGATCGTTATTATATCGTGCATTTATTTATTTTTTCTTGCTTTCAAATCGGATATTAATATTTTAGTTTGATTTAATACTTCTGCTACAGAGATTAAATTTATACACGGATCGTCGGGCCTTATGCATGTAATCTGATCGCAAGGACAGCATTCCACTTTTTTATGTATGTGAATATTCCGATTTGAATGAGGGGCAGTTAGTTCAGGAGGCGCAGGACCAAACAAACCGATTGACGGAATTCCCAATGCAGATGCTAAGTGTAAGGGACCTGAATCATTACCTATAAATAATACAGCTCGCGAAATAATTTGGATAAGCATCTTCAGTTCAGAACCGAAAGTTAATTTTATTTTATCAGAATAATTAACCAACAAACTCAAACTATCTCCAAAAGCTTTTTCTTCTTTCGATCCGATAACAATGATAGGGATTTTATATTCATCATATAATTCGTCTATCAAATTTGCATAATTCTCTAATTTCCAGTTTCTGAATTCCCAACCAGAAAAAGGATGAACTAAAATATAAGGAGGAGTATAGGAATTTTCCTGAAGAATATTTTTTGTGTAAGATAATGTTGTTTGTTTTTGTAACTCATCTTTATAGTCCTTTATCCCTAAAAGTTTGCAAATTTTTATCCCTCTATTAATAATATTTTCATTATAAATCAATTCTGACGATGAATTAGAAAAACCTATAGTTTTGATATGGTTACGATGTAAAAATGGCGTATAGGAAGAATATGATTCAAAAAAACCTACTTTATAGGGGCTATTTAACCTTAATGAGACATACGCATTGCGGTAAGATTGGCTCATGCTACAAATCAGATCGAAATGAAATTTTTTCATTAATTTCATACCGGAGATTAAACCTCGAATCGTGTCGCTATTTTCGAACTTAAATACAACAGCGTCAGGGAAAAATGCTTCGATAATTCCGCTATAGTTTTTATTAATCGCAAAGCAAAGTTTTGCATCACTGAAGTGTGCCTTGATCCTATTTACTGCGGGTAAGATTGAAATTAAATCACCCATGCGTGATAGCTCTGCGAATAGAATGTTTTTGACCGTTGTTTTGTCGATTTGTTTATTCTTCTGAAAACTTTTCAAAAAGAATAATAACCGAATCCATAAATTTGCAAAAGGTTTAATCATTACAAAATGATCTTAGAAAAGAAATGTACCCAAAAATAGACCTGCGTTAATTGTTAAACCTTTCCCACTTAGCGTCGTGGGTACACCTACAAGATCGAATTTTTCATCTAACTTCCAACTTGGAGAAATCATACCTAAATAGCTGGCGCCAACTCTGAAACTCAACCAGCGGAGCACTGCATACTCTATGTTTATAGAAGGCTGATAAACAAAAAAAGACCCATCGATATCTCTTCTGAAATTTTCTACACTATCCGGAGTACCCCATTGGGTGATTAGCTCATTCCACTTCTTCAATCCGTAAGTATCCCGGTGTATCTTTATATTAAGACCACCGCCGCCTAACATCACTCCCGTAACAATATCTATACGTTCTGAAACAGGTATCACATATTCCATCGTAACTCCCCCCATACCAACAGATATCTCTAAATCGCGTTGAATATTTCCGATTATCAAAGAACGGCTTGCACTACCACCTGCACCCATCCCACCGATACGAAAATTTTCTATAAACATTATATAACCGTAACCTTGTCCACCAAAGAGCATTACAGGCTGGTCTAATAATTTTGGATTGTTCGCGGTATAGTCAGTAAAAGCTGCATTCAAATTTGATACATCCCAAAAAAGTAAGAAAGGAGTAAAGCCACCCGCACCTCCCATCCGTACTATGTTTTTTTTCGGAGGAGGTAAAACCTCTCCCTCTTGCTGTGTCAGAACTTGAGTATCAATTATGCAAGTTAGCATTAAAATATTTATCAATATTTTCATTATTCTTTACTCCTATAAAAAATATTATTCTAATGTCAAAAAAGTGTTGTCGCTATTGCTTCCCGACTTGATACATTTCTTCTATCAAATCGCTGTATTTTTCTTCGACTGCTCTGCGCTTGATTTTCATAGTAGGTGTTATCTCGCCGTTTTCTAAGGAGAGAGGTTTATTTAAAAGCACAAACTTACGAACTCGCTCGTAATTTGATAAATCTTTCTGCAAAGTGGCAACCTCTTTGTCGATTATTTCATAAATTTCTTGCTTTTCGACTAAATCTTTTTCGTTAGTGTACGATATTTTATTCCGATCTGCATATTCTTTTATCGCGTCGAAGTCGGGTACGATCAGGGCACTTAAGAACATTCGCCTATCACCCACGAGCACAAATTGGTCGATATACTTACTCTGTAGGAATAAACCTTCGATTGGTTGAGGATAGATATTTTTTCCACCAGAACTGACAAACATATGTTTCTTCCGGTCGGTGATAATCAAAAACCCATTAGCATCGAATACTCCGATATCACCAGTATGCAGCCAACCATCTTTATCGATCGCTTCTTCAGTCGCATGCTTATTATTCCAATAACCTTTCATAATATTTGCACCGCGAGCCAAAATTTCACCGTCCTCTGCTATTTTTACTTCAACACCGGGAAGGGGTTTACCAACAGCTCCGAATTTATAGTCATCCAGTCTGTTTGCAGTAATCACAGGAGACGATTCTGTAAGTCCGTAACCTTCGATAATTTTCAAACCGACAGCTTCAAAAAATTCTCCGAATTCTCTACCCAGCGCTGCTCCACCAGAGACAAAATATTTAATTCTGCCGCCCGTAGCATTTTTAAGTTTATGGAATAACAATTTATCAGCCAATCGGTGTTGGATCGCCAATGTGGGGGGAATATATCCGTGTTTTTTTGCATTTTCATATTTCTTGCCTACCCCAATTCCCCAGTTAAAAATCTTTCTTTTTACCTGCGATGCGCTCTCCACTTGCTTGTGTATGCGAGTGTAAATTCTCTCGAATAACCGCGGCACCGATGTCATTATAGTGGGCTTGACTTCCGCTAAATTATCTCTCACGGTTTCCACACTTTCAGCATAAGCGATTGTTGCACCACTGGCGAAAGCAGTATAATATCCTGCCATTCGTTCGAACGAGTGACAAAGCGGTAAGAAAGAAAGTAAAATATCATCGTCACCAATTGGAATAATTTGTGATGCGGCTTTAATATTACTTACTAGATTCAAATGAGTCAAAATTACACCTTTCGGATTACCTGTGGTACCCGAGGTATAAATTATTGTCAGTATATCAGATGGCTTTACGTTGATTTTTGCTTTTGTGAAGTAATCAGGATTTTTTTGTCCGAATTTCTTACCATCCTCACATACACTTAAATATGTGTGAATATTTTTTTCCGATTCAACACCTTTTTCAGCAATTACTATTACTTTCTGTAAATGCTTTGCATCGCTTATGACTTTTTTGACTTTGTTTAGTTGAAATTGGTTGGATACAATAGCAAACTTAACTTCTCCATCGTTAAAAATAAATTCGATTTGTTTTGCCGTGAGCGTTGGATAGATAGGCACATCAATGGCACCAAGTTTATGAATTGCCATATCGGAAACTACCCATTCGGGACGGTTTTCTGAAATAATTGCAATGTGGTCACCTTGTTTAACACCTAGCGACGCCAAACCGAGTGCGAAATTATTTATGCTATCGCGCAACTCAGTGTAATGAATATCTTTGTACTTCCCGTCAATTTTGTGCATTAGTACGGGACGACTTGTCTTGGAATATTTTTCCAATACGTTATTACACATTTCTGTGATGGTTGAAAATTCAACTGCCAAAGGCATAAGAACACCTCTTAATTAATTGATATTTATGAATAGTTAGTTATTAATAAAAATAAAATACATTCCATTCAGCTAAAAAGCAAAATTACATAGTAATCTGAAATATTTAAAAACCAAGCAATGATCCCCCCCGAGTTTGTCGGGATTGGATTTTTTTTAAAATTTTAGGCTCTGAAACGAATTCAAGGTAACTTATAAGAAATTTTTCAGATATATGTTAATTCAATCAAAAACAGCTTCAAGCGCTTGGTATTTCGTATGCATTGTTTCGACTGCGTTTATAATTTTTTCTTTATCCTTTTTCGATTTTACTACCGATTTAAGTTTTTTAACAGACTTATCTAATTCTGTACGAGCTGTACTGAATTCATCACTCTTATTTTTTAGTCGTTCAGGAAGTGTTGCTTTATTTAGGTCAATCATTTTTTGGGAAAGCTCATCGACTGTCTTCTTAATCATTTTATAATCGTAATCTGGCGTGTAGTAATGATATAGCATATAAAGGGATTGATGAAAAGCAGTAATTTCTTTCAACACGGGCTTGATAACTCGAACTAATACTTCGTACTGTGAGTGAATATTCTCGGCAGCATTCAACAGTGCAGCAGAGTCATTTGACGCAATGGCAGATTTGTATTCTTCTAAAAACTTTTCAAAAATTTTAATATTATTTTCCCAAGCATCTTTTTTCTCGCGTAATATTCCCGGCAATTTAGCCATTTTAACATTATCGAATCCTTCTTCGATATCAGGAAGAATATTTTTTAACAGCCCTACATCTTTATTAGGCCAGGCATCATGCCAAAGCTTGTAAATTACCGAATGAAATTGCTTGAGTTCAGGAACGGATGCATTTATTTCATCCAGATGCTTATCCTGTGCCTGCACAACTGTTAATGCAATAAAAGTAAAAATTAATAATAGAAATAAGAATTTCATTTTAGACATTGTACCTCCTATTTGATTGTTTTTGGTTAATATAAAAAAAATTATTGAACTAAAAAAATATTCTTTCATGACTAACGGTATATCCCATTAAGGTTCAACTATATTTCAATAACCGGCTTTACGGATTTCTTCTTCACTCATTCCAAAGTAATGACCGATCTCGTGGACGAGCACTTCTCTAATTTTTTTCTTGATTTCTTCTTCATCAGATGAATAATTTTCGATATTTCTTTGAAATAGACTAATACAGTCTGGAGCAGTAGCAGAACTTCCATACCAAGGTCCCCGAAATTTTAACGGTATTCCTTCATACAATCCTAACAACGAATATTTCGTAGCGTGTTTTACTTTTGATAATTGTTCGTTGGTGGGATAGTCTTCTACAATGAATTGAACGTTATCAACATTCGTTCTAAAAATTTCAGGTAAATTTTCGAAAGCACGATTTACTAACTCTTCAAATTTTAACTTATCCATATAATTTTAATGAGATAAACAATTCCTGATAATGAAATCAATGATATTAAAGATAGAACTGAAGCTATCAAATATCCTGTAGAGAAGACAACTCTCATTGCTGACACAAATAAATATAGGAACCACAATAAAAGAAGTCCCTCAATTGATAAAATCATATAATAGACCGTCGGATTAATTAGCGTGAGGGGGGGACTATGTTTAAAATAACTTTCACCAAAGGTTAAAAGTTTAAGTGGAAGTAAAAACAGCAAGTCATATACAAATGGTATAGAAGAATAAACAATCACTGCAAAGAGCCGTTTTAACGATGTCTTTAGTTTGAATAATCTTGCAATGAGAAGTGTAACAACACTTATTATTAGAGTGAGAGATAAACCTAGCGGAATTCCTCCAAGAAAACCGATAATGAATAATGATTGAACACTGTCAATTATATCAGCAATTTTATCAAACCGGAATAATAAAAAAATGATATTAATACCTAATAATGAGGGGAGGAAAATAATAAAATTTTTTGTTTTTGATATAGCAATAGATTTAAAAGTTTTTAAAGGATTTTCTATCAGACCCCAAAGAGTTTCGAAAAGATTGATATTATCGACTTTGGTCTGCAAATAACTACCACAAGACTTACAGATGACGTCAAGACTTGAATTATTGGAATGGCATAGTGGACAATTTATCATCACTTAATCGGTTATTGGTACGAATCTAGCAGTGAAGTGTCGGAGCAGAGGAGCTTCATAAATAATTCTGTAACCTTTTAAACTTTGGCGTTGATTATAAGTTTCGATAACCGTCTCTATAACATAATCGATGTGGCTTTGGGTATAAACCCTTCTAGGAATTGCTAAGCGAACTAATTCTTTAGCAGCAGGTTCAAATTTACCTGAGATTTTATCAGTCTTCCCAAACATAACACTACCAATTTCAACAGCCCTCAGCCCACCGATTAAATATAAAGCACACACAACACTTTGACCTGGGTACTGATGTGGTGGAATGTGAGACGCAAATCTTTTCGCATTTAGATAGATTGCGTGACCACCCGGAGGTTGAAGGATAGGAACACCCGCTTGCGTTAGTTTTTCTCCTAAATATTCAATTGACCTTATCCGATATGTCAGGTAATTTTCATCTAAAACTTCTTCCAATCCTTGAGCAATTGATTCCAAATCTCGCCCTGCTAAACCACCGTAAGTCGGAAAGCCCTCAGTAACAACAAGAATATTTCTTGCTTTAAGAGCCATCGCGTCATCGTTTAAAGCTAAAAATCCACCCATATTCACTAGAGCATCTTTTTTTGCACTCATAGTACAACCGTCAGCATAAGAAAAAATCTCCTGAACGATATCTTTGATAGATTTATTTTGATAGCCGGGTTCCCTTTTCTTTATGAAGAATGCATTTTCTGCAAAGCGGCATGCATCAATAAATAACGGTATATCATATTTATTAGCAACTGCCCTTGTTTCTCGTATATTTTGCATAGAAACAGGCTGTCCACCATTTGAATTATTTGTAATAGTTATAAATATAATTGGTATATTTTTAACACCTTTTTCTTTGATAAAATTTTCGAGGGCTTCTACGTCAATATTTCCCTTGAAGTCCGATATGACGTCGGGATCACGACCGATATGGCAGGGTAAATCGACTGCAGTTGCCTCGCTAAATTCGATGTTTGCTCTGGTTGTATCGAAATGAGTATTGTTCGGTATAAACTTTCCTTTGCCACCAACAATGGAGAATAGGATTCTTTCAGCTGCTCGTCCTTGATGTGTTGGAATAATATTCTTAAATCCTGTCAGCTCTTTTACAATTTTTTCAAACCTGAAGAAACTGCGCGCACCCGCGTACGATTCGTCGCCATCCATCATTCCACTCCATTGCTTTGCACTCATCGCAGAGGTTCCGCTATCAGTAAGCAAATCTATGATTACGTCTTCTGCTGGGATCAAAAACGGGTTATAACCGGCTTGCTTGAGAATTATTTCTCTTTCCAGATAAGTATTAAATTTAATCGGTTCAACTGTCTTTATCTTAAAAGGTTCAATAATAGTTTTCATGAGCATCCTATAATATTTATTTGAAGGGAATTTACTATAAATTTACATTTTTCACAATATTAATAAATTTTATTTAAAAAAAAGCCGATTCCTACGGAAGAAATCGGCTCACCCACAAAACAAGTGGAGATGCGGGGAATCTTCACAGAGTCAATACAATTGCCATATTGAGGTGATATTCAATATATTTTGATATTCATAGCAGTAAAAATGAGATATCTTCATTATATTTAAAAAAACTCATCTTCCTAACAATATTGCATTAATTTTGTCCAAAGGACTAAACCCGATATAATAAATAAAGCCAAAAAGCAAGGAATTTTAGAAACAGACTGTCTGTGATATAACATATCGGTATGATACTCCCCGCCATTTGGTATTAACGGCATTCTGTAACGCGCTGCTAATTCTTTAACATTCAATAGGTTTATAAATGGAATTCCTTTTTCTG
>JBBINX010000067.1:0-13285 GCA_037443685.1 Ignavibacteriales bacterium | reverse complement strand
TTAAGGAAAAAGTTTTTGGATTCATGACTCATATTCAAGTGCAGGGATTTCAAGGTCAACCGCTTTTAGGTTATAAAAATTCCATTGAACTTGTGAAAGAACAGGTCGTGGGTGTATCCGCAATAGCACCGTATGTAGCAAAAGAGGCAATGATTCGTGCCGGAGATAACGTTGACGGGATATTTCTAAAAGGGATTGATATCCATAATGACATAAATAAGATACGCAGTTATATAAAAGAGGGAGAGTACCTTGATAAAAAAACCGATTCTTCAGTAATTGTAATTGGGAAAAAACTTGCCCGGAAATTGGATATTTCCATCGGCGATAAAGTGATTGTATTCGGTTTACCGAAAGAGGGAACAAGCTTTCAACCGAAGGTTGTAGTATTTAAGGTAATCGGAATTTTCGAATCGGGAATGGCAGAGTATGACGACATATACGCATACACAGAACTTATGCAGGCGCAGAAATTGTTCGGGTTTGGCGATGGCATAACGGGTTACGAAGTGTTAGTTGATTCTCTGCCTAATGCATCGGTGATTGCATCTGAAATCCAAAATTTACTCGGCTATCCGCATTACGCACTAACTGCTGCTCAATTGTATCGGAACTTGTTTGCTTGGATTGATCTTCAAAAAAAGCCAGCCCCCATTCTATTAGGTCTCATCATCATTGTAGCAACTGTAAATATTATAGGAACTTTGTTGATGGTAGTATTAGAACGCACGCAAGAAATCGGGTCTTTAAAATCAATTGGAGCGAGTAATAAAGGAATCCAAAAAATATTTATTATTCAAGGTGGTTTTATTGCTGCTATCGGAGTCGCACTCGGCAATATTTTAGCTTTCGTTTTGTGTTTTCTTCAGTTGGAATTAAAATTCTTTTCGCTACCATCGGACATCTATTTTATGAGCACCGTCCCGATCTTGCTTCAGTGGGAAAATTTCCTATTAGTAACTCTCCTCGTCATTGTGCTTTGTTTGTTGTCTTCAATCATACCATCGCGGGCAGCAGCGAAACTCGACGCAGTAACTACTTTGAGGTTTCATTAATGAGATTCGAAACTTTCATAGCTCGTCGTTATTTAGCTTCAAAGCGAAAAGTTCAGTTCATTACGATAATCAGTCTTATCTCGGTAACTGGAATTACAGTCGGCGTTGCAGCATTACTTATTGTTTTGTCGGTATTCAACGGGTTTACGGGGATTGTAACTTCTATTTTGGTTGGTTTCGATCCTCATATTCGTATTGAACAAAGCGGCGGTATTAACTTATCAACATACCAAATTCTCGAATCAATTTTATCACAGGAAAAGTCTATAACCGGTTATTCGCCATTTATTTCTGGTAAGGGGATGATCGTTACGAGCACTTCCAACAAAGTAGTTTTTATTAAAGGTGTCGACGATGAAAAAGTGGGAATGGTATCAGGAGTAAAAGAGAAAATTGTTCTGGGTAAATTTGAATTGAAAGATTCGGATGAGATCGGAGCGATAGTTTTGGGTTTGACGTTGGCTGACCGGCTCGGCGCTATCGTAGGTGATGAAGTTGTAATCGTGAGTCCGTATGCGTTTAGCGGGGCGATTACACCGTTCAACCAACCTACAACATACCGTTTTAAAGTGGCAGGGATATACGAATCGAATAATAAAGAATACGACGGATCTTATGCGTTTATCTCAATCGCTGCCGCACAAAGAGTGTTTGAAAAACAAAATATTTACGGCGGGGTTGAAATCAGACTTTCAAGCATCAATAAATCAAATGAGGTAAAAGCGAACTTGAAGCAGAAAATTCCACTTAATATCGAAATCTCTACTTGGTATGATCTACACGCTGACCTTTATTCGATGATGCAAATAGAGCGCTGGGTTGCCTATATTCTTTTAAGTTTGATAATATTAGTTGCAAGCTTTAATATGCTCGGTTCGCTGACGATGACCGTGATAGAAAAACGTAGAGATATAGGTGTGCTTCGATCGATGGGTGCTACACCTAATAGCCTTATTCAAATATTTATGGTAGAAGGATTATTGATTGGTATTGTTGGTACTGCACTCGGAATCGGCTTCGGTTTGTTGTTGATATTTTTGCAACAAACATTTCATCTCTACCGATTGGACCCGTCGGTCTATATAATCCCGGCGATACCGGTCGAAATACATATAATTGATTTTCTTACAGTTTCGGTTGCTTCGATGGTGTTGAGTTTTATAGCATCATATTATCCGGCGAAGCGGGCATCTAAAATGATCCCTATAGAATCTATAAGATGGGAATAATATGAATACAAAAAAATTAATATTAAATTGCTCAGGAATCCACAAACACTTCGTCTTCGATAAAAAATTAGAAAAAAGATTACACGTTTTAAAAGGGATTGATTTATCGGTTTTTGAGGGTGAGATTGTTTCAATTATAGGAGCATCGGGTGCTGGCAAAAGCACTTTACTGCATATTTTAGGTGGACTTGACAGACCAACTGCTGGTGAGGTTTTTTGGGGGATGGAAAATATCTCAAGTATGGACGACGACAAACTCGCGAGCTTACGTTCGAAGGAGGTAGGATTTGTTTTCCAATATCATCATCTCTTACCTGAATTTACCACACTAGAAAACGTGGCAATACCGCAAATGATATTAGGTAAATCTTATAATCAAGCTGAGCAAGGAGCTCGTATATATCTAACAAGCGTGGGTTTATCGGAAAGGTTATTGCACAAACCAAGTGAGTTGTCGGGTGGAGAACAACAACGCGTAGCCGTCGCCCGAGCTATCGTTAACAATCCATCTGTAGTGTTTGCGGATGAGCCAACGGGTAATCTCGACTCAGCATCTGCGAATGAATTATTCGGATTGATTGAAACCTTGAATAAAAATAATAATCAAACTTTCGTGATTGTAACACATAATGAAAAGTTAGCATTCAAGTCAAACCGTGTTCTTCGTATGGAGGATGGGAAAATACAAGAACTTTGATACAGGGGAATTTTCCGTAGGCTTTGTTTTCAAGTCAAAATTAATTAAATTTATATAGAAATTTTTATAAGGTTAGAAAATGGCAAAAATAGTAAAAACAAAAGCAAGCAGAAAACTTGAAGTAATATTCCCCTTCGAAAAAATAAACTACATAATTATTAGTATTGGGATAGTCGTTATTATCGCGGGATATATAGCATTATCTGTTCAATCTGTTGAAGGTTTCGTTCCGCTAACTCTTGCCCCAATATTACTCGTTCTCGGTTATTGCGTGATAATTCCGTTAGGAATCCTGTATAGGAATAAATCCAAAACTTTAGGCCGTTCTGCTGAGAACATAACTAAAAACTGATTAACCAGTCATTTTATTACGATAGCAGAAACGAATTGTTCTATATTGTGTGATTGTGTCAGTGGTCCACTTATAAGTCAAGGTTCAAAATATTGTATTTAAACTAAACATTCCGTATATTTTTAACACTTTTTGGGGTCCGTAGCTCAGGGGTAGAGCATCTGCCTTTTAAGCAGAGGGCCGGTGGTTCGAGCCCACCCGGACTCACAAAGAAAATGCAAAATATCCGCCATAGGCGGATGCGCCTTCGGCACAAAAAATAAAAGTCAAAAAGCCGAAAACTAATGTATTTTGGCTTTTTATATAGAATTTTGAAATGATACAGCGCGAGTGGTGGAACTGGCAGACACACCATCTTGAGGGGGTGGCGCCCGAAAAGGCATGCGAGTTCAAGTCTCGCCTCGCGCACAACAAAAACTTGACTTTTAAAAACAGTAATTGTATATTCTAATCAAATATATACTATTATGAAAAATTTGATATTAATACTTTTTGTGACATTGGTATGGGCATCAGTATCATCTGCACAAGTGATTAGGTTGTCTTCCTTGCAAGCGTATAGTGATGGTTCAAACATTGTACTACGTTGGAATACCGAAGATGAAACTAATGTAGAAAAATTTAATATCGAAAGACGTTCGGGAAGAACCGGTAATTTTATACAAATCGCGAGTATCAATCCTAAAGGTGTATCGCTCTATGAATATATAGATAATACTGCTTTTCGTTCAACCGCAACCATATATCAGTATATTATCAAAATAAAATTTTCTTCGGGTATTCCTGAACAGGAAATCGGTCCCGTTACAGTCTCACACTCAGTTAATAGTGTCAAGCGAACCTGGGGAAGTATTAAGGCAATGTTCCGATAAAATTAGATTTATTTAAATAAAATTTTTAGTTATTAGCGACAGATTTTAAGTCGCTTTTTTTTTATTATTCATGTTAAAATTAAAAAAGAAAATAATACTAGCTTCCGCATCTCCGAGAAGACAAAAGTTGTTGCGACAGATTGGAATTGATTTTGAAGTAAAGACCAGTTCTATAGCAGAAGTTATTGATAAATCAATATCACCAGAACAAAATGCACTTCGTTTAGCAGAGTTGAAAGCATTCGACGTTGCTGATAATTTCGATGATGCGTTTATAATCGGAGCCGATACGATCGTTATCCTTGAGGATGAAATATTAGGAAAGCCGACTAACGATGAGGATGCATTCACAATACTTAAAAAATTAAGTGGAAACGAACACCGCGTATTCACCGCTTTCGCGATTGTAGATAAACCGAGTAAAAAGTACATTTCCGATTATGAAGAAACCATCGTTAAATTTAGAAAATTAGATAGCGATGAGATTCTTAATTATATCAAATCGAAATCACCGAACGATAAAGCGGGAGCTTATGGTATTCAAGACAACTTCGGTTCAGTTTTCGTAGAAAAGATTAACGGTTGTTTCTATAACGTAGTTGGATTTCCAATTTCAAAATTTTATATTACAATGAAAAATTTTCAGAAAGAAATAGAATTATGGAGCGAAAAATAAGAGTCATTGTTGCTAAAGCAGGTTTGGACGGACACGACCGTGGCGCTAAAGTAATAGCAGCAGCTTTACGTGATGCTGGTATGGAAGTAATTTACACAGGACTTCGCAAAACTCCCGAAATGATAGTAGAAGCAGCTCTACAAGAAGATGTTGACGCAATCGGTATAAGTATATTAAGCGGAGCTCACATGACTATTTTCCCGCGTATATTAAATTTGACAAAAGAAAAGGGAATGAATAACGTGCTGTTATTTGGAGGGGGAATTATTCCCCAACAAGATATCGATTCTTTAAAGAAACTTGGTGTGGGTGAGTTATTTACTCCAGGTGCTTCAACTATCGATATAGTAAATTATGTTAAAGGGTGGGTGCAAAAGAACAGGAATAATTAATCATCAGCTAACCAAATTGAATGATCTCCGGTTGATGTTTCCTTTTCTTGTTCATCATCGGTTTGTTGGTCACTAACAAGTTGTGTGTTAATTATTTTTATACCCTCATTCGAAAAATTCAACATCTCTTCTGTTGTAAAGATTGCCGCAAAATCTTCTTTGTTGAAAAATTGTTCGAACTTCTTAGAAAATTCTTCTAAATTTTTCAGATAATAAGCGGTGTTCTCATCGGGGAAGAGAGGATTCCACTCTTCTGCTAACTTACAATTCTCAAAAGTCCTAATATTTGCCTCTGTGCCTGTAACATAGTAAGCAATTTTATCCCCTACTTTCCAGTTTCTATCCGATTTTATCGCAAGTTCGTATGCAGCGCTTCGGTTCCTTGATTCTGCTTTTATCTCTTGGCTGTATTTTTCTAAGGATTCCTTTAAAGTTTCTACTCTCATAAAATCTTGAACCTGCCAATTATGATTCACGATATCTCTGTATATGTTTATATAAAGGTTGTGCAGACCATTGATATTTTCCTCCAATAAGCGTTCTATACATTGTTGTATATAATTCTTTCCGAACCGTTTTAAGTTTTTGGAGACTAGAGCTGAACCTTTTATACTTATTCGATTATTATAATCTATCGTTGCATAATTCTTTTTTTTGTATGAAAGAACTTTTTTGTATCGATCTCCGATTAATAGATTGTATTGATTCGGAATATCTTCGCTGATTCGCTTGATAAATTTTTCTTCACCCTCCGGATCTCGTACATGTGTAGGGGGGACGAATAATATCCCTTCATTATCAGCTTCGATAATTTCTCCGCCTCTTGATTGTATTGATTCTATCAGTTGTTTCAAAAGAATTTGACCTGTCTCTGCAATTTTGTGGGCGAGTGCATAATCATTAAATAAGCCACGGTTATATGTTAAATATCCGAAAGTAGAATCAATCAAAAATCTGAATGTCCTTTGATAATTATTCTTTAATGTTGCTTTGAAATCTTTCAATTCTTTCAACATTTGGTAAAAAATTGATAATGTATCTGATGCCGGATGGTGCTTCTCGTTTATCATAATTGTTGCAAACAACGACTCTATCTCAACATAAAGCGCAGGACCAATGACGCCTCTCAAAAACACGCTCGGATACGAGTCTGTTTTGGAAATAGGTGATTGAGGCTTAGGAATAGAGAATCTATTTCGAACGTACTCGCGTTTTAAAATCGATTCGATTTTTGATGCTGATCCGATTTTAATCAGAGTTTCTAAACTGAACGGAAAGATTTTTGCCTGTTCAAAATATGCTGGCAGTATTAAGTTGCTTATAAACTTTATTCTTCTAGTATATTCCTGGCAGTTAGGTATTTCTTTTTCGGGTTTAATATCGGGTGATTCATATCCGAGGTAGTTGGATGCGTTGATTAGATTAAAACTGCTTAAGGTTTTGTGAGTCAGGTCGTAACTTTGTAACAACAAATGTGTGTCAATTAATTGTCTGCCCGCAATTGTGTAGGTTGCAATATCGATAGGACTATCGACCTGTAGGTAATTGGGTTCGATAATTTTAGGTTGGCTCTGATCACGTCCAACATTGAAATCGCATCCGTTAAGCTCGCACCTTTTAATGAAATATGGGATAGTGAAATTATGTAGTTTATGTCCTTCAATTATATCTGGATCTTTAGTCTGGAGAAAAGAGATAAATTCTTCTAATATATTTTTTTCCGATTTTTCCTTTTTACCGATTAGAAATTGCCGATCCTTACAATCCGATATTCCTATCAGTTTTATCTCGTCCTCCTTGCGCTCGGCGTTACTGTATCTGTGACCAGGTTTTTTATAGGTTTCAATATAAATTTGTATACGATAAAGGTCTTCAAATTCCATTCCTTTGAAACAAGTTTTTCCTGTTTGAATCAAATATTGAGATACAGGGTCGAGTCGTAGATGAATAATCGGCAGGTCGGTGAATGAAGAGATGTTTTTCCCCGTTTGCTGATTATAGCGCGCCGTTATGTAACGGATGCAATCGAACATATCGAACCAGCGAGTAAAAGCAACTATGTAACGAAAATAATTTTCGCCCTCTAGTAGTTTAATCCAATGTTTTCGTTTGTAATCGGATAAAAACTGTTCATCGGCGAGTAAGAAGAAAGGGAAGAAATCGAAGTCTTCAAACGAAACTTGTTTTTCATCACGAACATAAACCCGCATTTTGTTATCTTCAGTCGGATGGACTGCGACAATTTTCGGATGCGGGTTATGTCCGTAAAGAATATCAGTCACAAATCGATTACTTTTTATCCTTCGGTAAAAAAGCAGAAAGAATATCAATCGGGACGGGGAAGATAGTAGTCGAGTTTTTTTCTGAAGCAACCTCTGTCAGTGTTTGCAGGAAACGTAGCTGTAAAGCTGCTGGATTTATGCTAATAATATTTGCGGCATCTGCTAATCGTTGGCTTGCTTGGAACTCGCCTTCTGCATGAATTATCTTGGATCTTCGTTCTCTTTCGGCTTCAGCTTGTTTTGCCATCGCACGTTGCATTTCCTGTGGCAAATCTATATGCTTTACTTCGACGTTCGATACTTTGATTCCCCAAGGTTCAGTTTGTTTATCAATAATAATTTGCAGGTCGTGATTTATTTTTTCACGCTGCGAAAGTAACTCATCTAATTCCGATTGTCCCAATATGCTTCGCAGTGTCGTTTGCGATAATTGCGAAGTGGCGAAAAGAAAATTCTCAACTTCGACGATTGCTTTGTCGGGTTGCATTACTCGAAAATACACGACTGCATTTACCTTTATCGAAACGTTGTCCTTTGTAATTACATCTTGTGGGGGCACGTCCATAACTACAGTCCTCAAACTTACTTTAACCATCCGGTCGATAAGAGGGATTAGCAAAATTAAACCAGGCCCTTTAACCGCAATTAATCTTCCCAACCGAAAGATTACGCCTCGTTCATACTCTCGTAATATACGTATCGAATTTGCCAAGATAATTAACAGGAAAACAATTCCCATCATAATTAATGTCTGAAATATTTGCATATTGAGTTCCTTTCTGTTTAGTTTTATAATTTACGGACTTTTATTTTGAGATTTTGTATTTGAATAACCTTTACTTTTGTACCTTTGGCTATTAGTCCATCCAAACTTTCTGCGTTCCAATATTCGCCGTGAACCAGAACTTGTCCTTCCGGGTTTAACTCGGTTATTGCTTCCCCGGTTTCATCTACGAGTCCTTCGACGCCTGTTGTAGGTTTTCGCATTTGGGCTTTGATGCCGAAGCTTATTGCAAACACAAAGAATGCTGTAGTCAGTATTACAGCTATTAAAATTACTTGCCAGGATATTTCTATTACTTCCAATGTTGACTCCGTATCTATTAACATTATTGAACCGAGGACTAAAGAGATTACACCACCGATTGTTAAAAGTCCATGGCTTACTATCTTTATTTCCAATATAAATAAAATGATTGCAAAAATTATCAAAGCTAATCCTGCATAGTTGATTGGCAAAGTGTGTAACGAATAAAAAGCTAATAGCAAACAAATAACACCGACAACTCCCGGGAATATTGAACCGGGGTTATAAAGCTCGAACATTATTCCATACATTCCGATCATTAAAAGTATATAAGCGATGTTGGGGTCGCTCAATAAATCTAATATCTTTTGCTGAAAATTCATCTCAATATTCACGATTTCCGCATTCCTACTGTTTAGAATTTTATTTCCAGACTGTGTCGTAATCTCTCTTCCGTGTATCTGTTCTAATAAATCCTGAACCGAGACGGCTATCAAATCTATAACTTTTTCTTTTAGTGCTTCGGTTTCAGTAATAGAAAAACTTTTTCGCACTGCATCTTCAGCCCACTTGATATTCCTCGCTCGCTTTTCGCTGATTGTTCTGATGAATGCAGCCGCATCGTTTGTTGCCTTTTCATTCATTACCGAATCTTGCTGACCTTGGAGTGCGACAGGATGTGCGGCTCCGATGTTCGTTCCAGGTGCCATCACAGCAATGTGTGCAGCAAGTGTAATGAAGACCCCGGCTGAAGCTGATTGGGAACCAGAAGGAGATACATAAACTATAACCGGAACAGGAGAGTTCAAAATCTCTGTTACAATAATTCGTGTTGATTTTAAAAGTCCCCCAGGTGTGTTTAACTTAATGATCAAACATTCAGCATTTTTTTCTATTGCTTTCTTAATACTCGTGATGATGTAATCTGCACTGGACGGGTTGATTGAACCGTCGATCGAAATCACAATTACTCTTTTTGCGAAGGTGTTTTCCTCCGTTTGTGACACGAATCCAAAGTTGGTCGTGAGTATTATGCAGATCGCAATTTGAAATATAAAAGTTTTGGCTACCTTTTTCATAACCTTTTGTAATGTTTTTCCTATCACAAAATAACTAAAAAAAAAGTTTTTTGCAATTCTAATATTTTTTTTTTAATTTTACCAAAATAAAAACAGACTTTATAATTATTCCAGGCATAAAATGACAACAACTCAAGAAAAGAAGGTTTCAGGGTCGGTCGTTATTACAGTCGAAAGATGTAAAGGTTGCGGTTTTTGTGTTGAATTCTGCCCTACTAAAGCTTTAAAACTTTCCGAACAATACAATGCAAAGGGATATCACCCACCCGTATTAGTTTCTCAAGAACTTTGTAATGGATGCGATATGTGCGGTTTGCTGTGCCCCGATTTCGCAATTTACGGTTTTAGGATTAAAAAGAAATAAAGATAGGAGAATATAGTGAAAGCAGATCCAAAAGGTGTTTTAACAGGGTACCATTTTTTAGATGGAGACCATGCGTGCTGTGAAGGTGCGATTGCTGCCGGATGCCGTTTCGTCGCCGGATATCCGATTACTCCATCAACCGAAGTCGTCGAGCGAATTGCAGAACGTTTTCCGTTAGTTGGCGGTGTTTTTATCCAAATGGAAGACGAGATAGCCTCGTCGATTGCTATATTGGGTGGAGCGTGGGGTGGAAAGAAAGTAATGACCGTAACATCGGGTCCCGGATTTTCGCTTATGATGGAACACATCGGTTTAGCGGCGATGACCGAGACACCGTGTGTCTTTGTTGACGTCCAGCGTGCTGGTCCATCAACAGGATTACCTACACAGCCTGCACAAGGTGATATGATGCAAGCCAGGTGGGGTTCGCACGGTGATTATGGAATTATTGCACTATCACCAAACTCACCTCAAGAATGCTTCGACCTAACGATAAAAGCGTTCAATCTATCAGAACAATATCGCGTTCCAGTAATGTTCATGATGGACGAATGTGTCGGTCATATGACGGAAAGAGTCATAATTCCTGCCGCTGAAGAGATTGAGGTCTATCCACGAAGGTTTTACGCTGGTCCTTTAGAAGATTATTTACCATATAGAGCTGAAAGCGATTTAGTTCCACCGATGGTTAAAGCAGGCGATGGATATAGAATCCACGTTACAGGTTTAACACACGACGAAAAAGGTTATCCGCACATGTCGCCAACAGCACAAGCTAAATTGATACCACGGCTCGTTAATAAAATTAAATTGAACGCTGACAAAATTATTGAATATAAAGAAGACCAAGTCGAAGGTGCCGATGTTGTAGTGGTTTCGTATGGTATTACTTCGCGAGTTGCACTTCCCGCCATAGAACAAGCACGCAAAGAAGGAATAAAAGTAGGTCACCTCAGGTTAATTGTAGTTTGGCCCTTTCCTGAAAAGAAAATACAAGAGTTAGCAACCAAAGTAAAAGCATTAGTCGTTCCCGAACTAAATTTAGGTCAGATATTTTACGAAGTTGAACGTAATGCGTACGGTAAAGTTCCTGTTACAGTTGTTCCGCATGCTGGTGGAACAGTTCATAATCCAAAAGATATATTTAACGCAATTAAAAATATCCGCAACAGCGGATGAAAGGTGTATAGATGGAAGAACAAATGTATGAAATAGAAGAAACTATGCCGATGAATCCGGTTGAATCGTTCTTAAGGATGGATCGGATGCCGCATATTTGGTGTCCGAGTTGTGGAATAGGGACAACTGTGAATTGTTTCGGTCGAGCTTTAGAATCGAGCAATTTGGATATGAATCAAGTTGCAATCGTTTCCGGTATTGGATGTACAGGAAGAGTTGCCGGATATTTGAATTTAGATTCTTTTCATACCACTCACGGTAGGCCTATACCGTTTGCCACCGGATTGAAATTAGCAAATCCTAATTTAAAAGTTGTAGTGTACAGCGGCGACGGTGATCTCTTAGCAATTGGTGGGAATCACTTTATACATGCAGCACGACGCAATCTGGATATGATAGTGATCTGTGTAAACAATTTTATTTATGGAATGACTGGTGGACAGGTTGCCCCTACAACACCAATTTCGGCTACTGCTACAACAACACCGCACGGAAACTTTGAGCAACCGTTTAATTTACCATACCTTGCAGAATCGTGCGGAGCTGTTTATGTAGCAAGATGGACGGCTTATCATGTTCGTCATTTAACAAAGGCGATGAAAGAAGCATTAGCTAAAAAGGGCTTCTCGTTCATTGAAGTTTTAGCCCCGTGCCCAACACTATATAGTCGCAGAAATAAATTAGGCGACGGGTTAGACCAGATGGTTTTTTATAAGGAGAATAGCGAAATTCGACACGGGATAGACACGAAAACAGCCGCATTAGAATTCCAAGGTAAAATCATCGTTGGAAAATTTGTAGATAGAGAACGTCCTGATTATCTGACTTTAATGAACGAACATTATCAGAAAAAATTCGGCGATAAATACACACCATATGAAGGTTGAAGGAGAATACTATGAGAACAGAAATTAAAATTGGTGGTTTCGGTGGCCAGGGTGTGATTCTCAGCGGCTATATTATTGGTAGGGCTGCTGCTATCTACGACAATAAATATTCTACAATGATTCAAGCATTTGGACCTGAAGCCCGCGGAAGTGCTTGTAGCGCTCAAGTAATCGTCGATGGAGAAGCAATCGCATATCCTTATGTTACAACACCGCAAATATTAGTTCTTATGTCTCAAGAAGCTTATACAAAATTTTCTCCAGAATTAGCGGCCGGTGGAATATTAATTACTGAAGAAGAGTTAGTAACACCACATAATCTAAGAAGAGATGTGATTCATTATTCGATTCCAGCAACCCGATATGCAGAAGACCTTGGGAAAAAATTGGTAATTAATATCGTGATGTTGGGATGTATGACCGCAGTTACAAAGTTGATAGCACCTGAAGCAATGCGTAAAGCAGTTATCGCATCAGTCCCAAAAGGAACCGAAGATCTGAATCTAAAAGCTTTCAACAAAGGTTACGAATACGGATTAGGGATCGTAAAATAAATATTTACATGTAGTATTATCGAAACATATTTAAAAGCATAAAATTCGGAAAGGTGCAAGAGTGGCTTTCAGCCAAAGGCTGATGCACCTTTGGCGCAAATTGGCACGTTCCAAAATAAACAACTTAGATATAGGTGATTTATGTTTTCCATCTATGTCAGGTCGTGTGATAATTATCGGAACTCATCCCCCAGCCCCTTCTCTTAAAAAGAGAAGGGGAGAATTGAACTCAGATTCAGCAAGTCCCTCTCTTCGTAAGAGAGGGATTTAGGGTGAGTTCGGTTTTATCACCCGGTCTGTGTTCTTTGGAGTAATAAGATAAAAAAAAGATATATTGGTTCTACCAATAACGTTGAGCAAAGATTAATCGAACACAACAGAGTTAGAAATCGATTTACAAAAGGTGGTATTCCTCGGATTCTGGTTTACACAGAACAGTACTCAACCAGAAGCGAAGCATATCAACGCGAAAGATATTTAAAGAGTGGTGTCGGTCGTACCTGGCTCGATCGTTATCTACCAGATTTTCGGAAAGGTGCAAGAGTGGCTTTCAGCCAAGGGCTGATGCGCCATTGGCGCAAATTGGCACGTTCCAAAATAAACAACTTAGATATAGGTGATTTATGTTTTCCATCTATGT
>JBBINX010000066.1:0-13504 GCA_037443685.1 Ignavibacteriales bacterium | reverse complement strand
ATTGGATTGCATTTAATATTTTTACACCGGCAGTTCCTGAAGGTTCGCCATCATCAGAGTATCGAAATACATCACCAGTTATTCCTATTCGATAAGCAAAGCAGTTATGGTTAGCATCGTAAAATTCCTTCCGTATATGTTTTAGACAACTCTCAGCTTCTTCTTTTGAAGTTACAGGAAAAGCAGAAGCGATAAAATGAGAGTTAGAAACTTTTATCTCTTTTCTTGCCGTTGCGGCAATCGTTTGATATGAATCTTGGGTCACTGTGCACAAGGACCGCCTTCAATTCCGATATGGTTATTGTTTTGTTTTAATTTTTGTACGTTAGGTTTGCCTGCTTTTCTTAGTGGTGAAGTTGACAGAGTTTTATAATTTGAATCTTGTATGAAAAGAGGCTCCGCGGAAATATTTCCGTTCTTGCCAGTTTGATCTTCTATTTGGCGATAGTTTCCCATAAGATTATTCCAGACATCATTGTAAGTAAATTCTACGTTTACCATCTCACCGTTCATCCAGAACCCTACTTGCGGGCATAACCATTCATCTCGCCAGCCGTTCTCAGTAATTGCATTATTATATATTTTACCGGATGATGTTCTGTCCCATATCGCAATCCCACAATTTCCATTTCTTGTAACAACATTATTAGCAACTTCCATGAAAGAAGAACCTGTAATCGCTATTCCCCAACTGAGGTTTTCATAAACAGCATTATTTTTTACAATCGCTTTTGCATCACCGAACGTTCCGATGCCCTTCCAATAATAGGAAACACTATTTCGTAAAATAGTAGCATTTGCATCCCACGTAACACCAATACCAACTCCTCTTCCTTGTTCAATCATGTTATCGATGATTAATGCTTTTGCTCCACGATATAAAGCAATCCCATCCCAGCTGTTGTTGCGGATGATAGAATTTTCAACTATTGTCTCAGATCCTTCACGTCCGATAATTCCTGCAATCCCTACCACTACGCCTGAAGCCTGATCGGTATTATCTTTTACATGAATATTTTTAATGTGAACGACGCTATTCTTTATAACAATTCCGGCATTTGTCGCATTACCGCTTGTATCGCGTTTGCCACCTGTAATTGTTAAATTAGATATTGAAGAGCCATTGCTATTGATAAACAATACCCCATAACCTGCATTCGTTATCAACTTTGTTTGAAATGGATTTACGCCGATAATTACAAGCGATTTACCTTCGATAATAAAACCTCTCGTCGCCGTTACAGGTATGTTTTGCTCGTTACAATTACCGCACCGATCATCATTGTAAAGCTCAGATAATGCTCTAAATTCACCTTCACCGATTTTGATTGTATCGCCAGCTATCGAAATGTCAATTGCAGTTTGGAGACTTTCTCCTTTTCGAACTTCGATTGTCCGATTTATCGTCCAAGATGGGACGGTCACAAAAATCATTAGTATTAAAACGTATAAATACTTCATACTACTCCTCTTTTTATAATTCGAATATAAAAATATAATAGTTTATTAAAAATAAAAAAATATTCAACGAATCGGTTGCTTCGCCGATGATTTAAAGTTTGTTTTCCAACTCGCTGATGAATCTATTATCACTTATAGTCTTATTTCTCTCCTGTATAAATTAATTTGATACCGGCTTGTTTTGCATATTCGTTAATCCGTTCATCGCGGTAAAATTCTTTGTAATAAACTACTTTGATTCCAGCGTTCGCAATCAGTTTAAAGCAAGTGAGACACGGAGAAGCGGTTATATAAATCTCAGAATTATCTATTGAAACTCCATACTTGGCAGCTTGAGCAACTGTGTTAGCTTCGGCATGAACAGTTCGTATGCAGTGCCCGTTTTCCATATCGTGTCCGATATCATCGCAGTGGGGTGCTCCCTTTATACTTCCATTGTAGCCGGTTGAAAGTATGGTTTTTTCCCTCACGATAACAGCGCCTATATGTTTCCTGTTGCAAGTACTCCGCGTTGCCACTTGCTCGGCAATGTTCATAAAATACTCGGTCCAATCTACTCTTTTATTGTTCACAATCTTACCTTTAAATAATTGAATTTATAAGTAACTAATTGTTATTGTTAGATAAAATTACCAGCTAAAAGATAAGCAATTAAAGTATCAGTGGCAAAATTAACAGCTTAATTAGTAGAGTTTAATTAATTATTATTTTTAATTTATGGACACGTATCCTCAAATTTGAACCGGGTGAATAAAATAAATTATTTTTCTTGAACATTTATAATCATTAATGTATATTATATCGAGTTTAGATTAATACGAGAAAATATGTATAAGATACTTGTTATAAACCCAGGTTCAACTTCCACTAAAATAGCTGTTTACTTAGATTTGGAGTTACTGCGATCAGAAACACTAAAACATACTGCTGAAGAAATTCAGACACACCCGCGAATCTGGGGACAATATGATTTCAGGTTTAATGCAATTTCACAATGGCTTCAAGCAAACGATATCAACTTGAAAGAAATTGCAGCAATAGTTACGTTAGGTGGTTTATTTCGTTCGCTTGAAGGCGGAGTGTACGAAGTGAACGATAAAATGCTCGTTGATGCACGGGCAAATCTGCAAGGTGAACACGCGTCGAACCTTGGATGTGTGCTTGCTTATACAATTGCTGTTGACGCTCATTGCAAAGCTCTTGTCGTTGATCCTGTTTCGGTTGATGAATTCCAACCACTTGCAAGATATTCAGGACATCCTGAAATTGTGCGGCGAAGTCTTTCGCACGCTTTAAGTTTACACGAAGCGGCTCGTAATGCTTCCGATCGATTAAATATCGAATTCGAATTATCCTCATTCATTGTTGCGCATTTGGGTGGGGGTATATCTGTCGCGCCTATCCGGAATGGAAAAATTATAGATGTTAATGACGCATCGAGCGATGGGCCTTTTTCACCGGAAAGAACAGGTGGCTTACCATTACAGCCATTTATTACTTTAGCATTCTCGGGTAAATATACTGAACAAGAACTACGAAAGTTTGTCATGGGTAATGGAGGTCTATCTGCCTACCTTGGGACAAATAGTGCTGAAGATGTTGAAAAACAAATTGCTAGTGGAAACATAAAAGCAGGCGAAGTATTCGAAGCTATGGCTTATCAAATAGCAAAAGAAATTGGAGCAATGGCGACAGTATTAAAAGGAAAAATAGATGCGATTGTATTAACAGGTGGACTTGCAAAATCGAAGCTCCTGACAGATTGGATAGTAGAAAGAGTCGATTTTATATCAAAAGTATTGGTTTTCCAGGGAGATGATGAGATGAAAGCACTTGCAAAAGGTGCGTTAAGAGTTTTAAATATAAAAGAAACTATAAAAATCTATTAAAATGATTAATAACTTTGAGGAAATTTTTAAAAAGGTACTGACTATCAAGGAAAAGAGTGTTGTTGTAATCCAACCGCATAATGAAGAGACTCTATCAGCAGTTATAGACGCACAAAAATTGGGAATTGCCAAATTTCACTTGGTTGGTGACGAATCTCTAATTAGACAGATAGTGGAACAATTAAACGGCAGATCGAGCAGCTATTTCATTCACAACATAGTATCAATCGACGAAGCAATATTAAAATCGTTTGAACTAATTCATAATAAAAATTGCCACGTATTGATGAAAGGTTCGGTAGATACTTCAACTTTAATGAAAGCTGTATTTGATCCTAAGAATAATTTGAGAACAGGCGCTCTTTTTAGCGATGTTTTCATTTTCGAGTATCCACAAAAGCAAGAGAATAAATTCGTGATGATAACAGACGGAGGATTAAATTTACAGCCGAATCTTGCAGACAAAATAGGATTGATAAAAAATGCTGTTAAGGTTGCAAATGCATTAGGTAACAACTTACCGAAAGTTGCTATACTTTCGGCATCTGAAAAAATAAATCCGAAGCTGCAATCTTCGGTCGATGCCGCCGAATTAAAAAAAATGAATCAGGAAGGGAAAATTATGGGGTGTATCGTCGACGGTCCGATGGCGCTTGATTTAGCGATTAGTCCACAGTCAGCTATCGAAAAAAACTACAAATCGGAAGTGGCCGGCAATGCCGATATTATTGTTGCTCCCTCCATCGAATCGGCAAACAGTTTGGCAAAAAGTACACAATATTTTGCAAATTTGGCGCATGCACAAGTGATTGTTGGTGGACTAGTTCCAATTCTTATTCCGTCGCGTGCCGATAAGCGCGGTGAAAAATTACAGACTATTGCCTTAGGGATTCTGATGAGCGATTGAGTTATATTCTTGCATTTGATGCATAAAATTCTTAATAATGTGTGTAGTAATTTAAAAAGGCAAACATTATGAAATATTATTCTTGGCTATTGTTATTCATCATTAGTGTTTCAATTGTAAATTCACAACCAAAGATTGAAATTCTTCAAGGTACAACTTTAGATTTTGGAGAAATGATAAGCGGGGCAAAGTTAGATAAAAAATTAACAATCAAAAACACGGGTAAGGATACATTGATTATCGAAAAAGTTCAGGCGTCGTGTGGATGTACTGCCGCATTAATAAGCCAGAACGTAATCCCACCCGGAGATACGGGTTCTATTAGTATCGGATTCAACTCTCAAGGGTTCGAGGGTAGAGTCCAAAAAACTGTAACGGTTTATTCAAACGATACGTCTAAATCACAACTACTTATTAATTTTACTGCAAATATTACTTCAATTTTAAAGTTCGATCCACAGATGATTTATTTTCAAAACCTAACGTTGGATACAACTGCAATAATGAACGTAAAAGTTCGAAACAATACTACCGAGTCGGTGGAAATCATATCATTCGACCATAAAATAGTGGGACTGCAAGTAAATATTATGCAACGTAAGATTATGCCTAATGAAATCACCGAGATGTCGATAAAATTTAATCCTACATCTCAAGGGATGAGCCAGGGTGAGATAATAGTAAACACGCAAAACAAAAAACAACTAAAACTTCCGTTGCGGTTTTACGCTTTTGTTAAGTGAAAAATTATATGGTTGATACATTTGAAATATCTACACTTTTAGAGACTTATGTTTCTTCTTATGAAAAAATAAAAGTTATATTTGATAATATTTCTGAAGAGGATTTAAAATTCGTTCCCGCACCAGGTAAATGGTCAATCAAGCAAATTGCAAATCATCTATGCGATAGTGAGATAATGGCGGTTACAGGAATGCAACGTATTATCGCAGAAGAAGCCCCACAATTATTAGCATACGACCAAAATGAATGGGCTGATAAATTGTTCTATGAAAATTTAGATCCGGAGATCTCAATCTTGATATTCGGATTAATAAGACAGCGAACGTATCTATTGCTTAAACTTTTACCAATGTCGGCTTGGGAAAGAAAGGGCAAACATACTGAAAAAGGTGATGTATCATTGTGGGATATGTTAAGAACTTATACCAATCATGGCGAAAACCATCTGCAACAGATAAAAAATATTTTAACCATCGTTACTAAATAATCGTTACAAAATAACAACAATATAAACTCTAAAGGAGGATATTAAATTGAAAAAGTATCTATCAATAGGAATGTGCATCAGCTTAGTATTAACATTGTTTTCTTGTGGGAAAAAAATGGAACCTGTGAAAGTCGGAACTCTTAAGGAGTACAAAGATGCGATGTACGGGTTTAGTATAGAATATCCGATTGAATGGAGGCAGTTAGGCCAGTCTGGTAAAGCGCGTTTCTATCAATCACAAGGAGTTGCAGATAAATTTTTAGATCCAGGTCGCCCTGGTGAATTAGGCACTGAAGTGGCAGTACTTGTATCTGAATTGAACGGAAAAACATTCGAGGAGATGGTCGAACAAACCCGTGAAAACATCAAGATGGTAGGGAAGATCGACAATGAAAACCCTGTTACTGTCAGCGATAAAGAAGCCATTAGAATAAATTATACTATTCCCATTACTACCAAGATGAATATGAATGGTTACAAAATTGTTTTCACATCCGATACTCTGTATTACGAGATCGGTGTCGCAGGCTTCGGAGAGATGTTCACAGCTCATGCAGCTGTGTTCGACACGATGTTGAAATCGTTTACACTCCCTTTACCCGTTGTCAAAACTCCAGGTGTTTGGTCAGCTTCGTCAAATCTGGAAAAATATGAGACACCTTTCTTTACAATTAATTATCCAGATAATCTGGAATTCACTTCTCCTCCTAAAGGTAAGAATGAATTGTCAATCGGGATGAGAGCCGACAGGTTGGATTGTAGTATCCAATTCGATGTATTTGGTGCGCAAGGTTTAACAGTTGAAAAAGTTTTTGACCAAAACAAAGGCAAGTATAAATCTAAAACATCTGGAGAAGTAACTATCGACGGAAACAAAACTATGTATTTAAATTATTCACCTGCTAAGGAAATTGAAAGTCGGGCATACTTTCTAGTGAAAAACGATAAGGTGATACGAATAACTATGAATTACTATAGTCCACAAAAATTAGCATACCTAACACCGTTTGAACAAATTGTATCGACAATGAAATTGAAATAAAATAAAAACTATAGATTGAGCGCAATTATGGATATCAAAGGAAAAACAGTTTGTGTAATCGGTGGCTGGGGTTTGGTTGGATCTGCAGTTTGCCGGAAACTTATGATGCAAAAACCCAATCGTATCATCGTGACTTCCTTACTCAAGGAAGAAGCTCTCGATGCAGTAGAGAATCTTCGTAAGGAATATCCAGCTGTGGGTAAAGATTTTTTTATCCCTTGGTGGGGGAATATTTTTGTACGCGATGAATTTAAAGATATGCCGCGTGAAGAAATTCTTGCCGACGAAAAGAAACGAGAAATCTTCATGTATGATATAATTGATGAATTAAAAGAAAATTCTTTAAAAAAGACCGCTGTATATAAACTACTAATGAAATACAAACCTGAAATTGTAATAGATTGTGTTAATTCGGCAACGGCAATTGCGTATCAAAATATTTTCCAAAGTTCGCTCAATGTCATCAAAGAATTGAAAGCGGCGAAGGCAAATAAGAAAAACAGTCTATTCGAAATTACAGAACGTTTGATATGCACATTGTATATTCCTCAGCTCGTTCGACATGTTCAAGTAATGTATCGTTCAATGATGGCTGCAAAAACAAAAATATATGTTAAAATCGGTACGAGTGGAACAGGTGGTATGGGACTGAACATTCCGTACACACATAGCGAGGAAAAACCGTCGCGTGTTTTGCTTTCGAAAACTTCGGTTGCCGGTGCACACACCATGTTACTGTTCATAATGGGGAGGACACCTAATGGACCAATCACTAAAGAAATCAAACCTACAGCAGCAATCGCATGGAAGAGAATTGCTTACGGTGAGATTAAAAAACGGGGTAAATCCGTCGAGCTTTTTGATTGTCCTCCAGATAAAGGTTTTAAACTCACTACTAAGCTCCCCGTTAAAATCTCTGAATGCGGGAAACTTCTCGGTAAAAAGTTAAAATCAGTTTATATCGATACTGGTGAAAACGGGATTTTTTCAAAAGGAGAATTCGAAGCGATTTCGATGCCGGGACAGATGGAATATGTAACACCGGAAGAAATTGCCGAATCCGTTGTGTTTGAAATTTTGGGCGGCAATACGGGACACGATATCATCAACGCGCTGGACCATGCTACACTTGAACCTACTTTCAGAGCAGGTGTTCTTTTAGAAAGTGCTCTCAAAAAAATGACTCAACTGGAAAAAAAGCACGGCACCGAAAGTATTGCATTTGAAATGTTAGGGCCGCCCAGATTATCTAAATTATTGTATGAATCTTATTTGCTGAAGCGTGGTTTTAAGGATATGCTTACTGTATCTAAAACAGACGCAAAATTTTTATCAAAGAAATTAACTGATATAATTACGAAGGATAAAGAATTGCGAGCTCAAATTATCTCTATAGGAATTCCGATTCTGATGCCCGACGGAAAAACTTTGTTAAGAGGTAAAGAAATTAAAATCCCCCCATACCGTGGTGTGAATGAATTTCCGGTTAATGTTAATAATATTAACTCTTGGGCAAAAGACGGCTGGGTCGATTTGCGTGTGAAAAATATGGAGGTATGGAAAAAAAGATTCTCGTGTATCTTCGGAGAGCTTAATTCTATTCCTGATACTGAAACAAGCTCACGTTTCATGCGCAATAAGGAATACTGGAAAAACTTCAAAGATATAGAGCCGGGTAAGATAGTCGGATGGATATTTACCGTTGAGGAACTTGGCGAACGGATGAAAGCGTAAATTCAACAATTAAAGGCGAAGTATGAAAAATATATCAGCATTAATATTTGTAGTTTTATTCTATTACTGCTCGAATTCGTTTGCACAAGAAATTGACTGTAAAGTAAAAATGAACACCGAACAGCTTACAGCTGAAGGTCGTGAGGAGATTTCAGATTTCGATCGCAAAATAGAAGAGTATATAAATTCATTCAGGTGGACTAAGGATGATTTTGGAGACGAAAAGATAAAATGTTCTATCGATATTTTTTTTCAAGGTTCTCCCTCTGCAAACCGTTATGTTGCTCAAGTATTTATCGGAAGTCGGCGTCCTATTTTCAAATCAGATAAAAACACTGGAGTGATTCGTATTTTAGATGATAAATGGGATTTTAATTTCAATCGCAACCAATCATTGTATCATAACAACCTACAGTACGATCCAGTTACAAGTTTTATAGATTTTTACATATTTACGATTATAGGCTTCGATTACGATTCGTACAAATCATTGGGCGGAACTCCTTACTTTCAACAAGCTCTCGATATAGCGGGTAAGGCACAATCTGGCGGCGGCAGCTCGTCGGGTTGGGAGCTAAAATCTTCAGGAGCTTACAATAGAACTAAATTTATCGAAGAGATAATGAACCCAAGATATAAACTATTCCGGGAAGCTTTTTATGTTTATCATTACAAGGGCCTCGATTTATTTTATAAAACCAAATCCAAAGGGCAAGAAAACATCTTGAAAGCGATGGAAAGTATCGGAAGTTTTCAAAAGAAAATTAATGAGCGGAGTATTGTAATCAAGACTTTTTTAGATACAAAATATCTTGAGTTGTGTGAAATATTTTTAGATTTCAAAGACCCACTTATATATCAGAAGTTGATTGCAATAGATCCCTCACATCAAAAGAGTTATGAAGAGTATCAGTTGAAGAAGAGGTAAGCGTGTGGAAAATGGAATTAACATAGGGATTTGTATAAGATGTGCAATTTGAGAATTGAGCTTCCTACCAATACTCTGTGTATCAGAATGAATAATGAATATCGAATCCACATTCGGCTAAAGAACTTTTGATGATAAAGTGTGTTTGCACAAAGAACAAATAACGAAGAACTTACTACTCACACTTCACATCAAAAATCCTATCATCACTCTGCATCTGAAAAACTTTATCCATACCACGTATAACTTTACCGAAGATTGTGTATCTTCCGTCAAGATGAGGTTGTGGGGATTGGGTGATGAAAAATTGTGCCCCCTCGGTATCTTTACCAGAGCTTGCCATTCCCACATAACCTTCGTCGAAAGATAAATCTGAAAATTCAGAACGTAACGAATAACCAGGACCACCCCAACCATCACCTCGCGGGTCGCCACCTTGTATTACAAAATTAGGAACGATTCTGTGAAATGTCGTACCTCTGTAGAATCCTTTTTCTGATAATTTAAGGAAGCTTATGACGGTAAAAGGGGCAATTTCAGGAAACAATTCGATAGTGATATCACTACGAATGGTTTCAATCTTGACGGCAGGCCTCTCATTAAGCGACCTTAAATAGCCAAAATCAAAATCGACATACGTTGGTTGCATGTGTTTTTGTACGTCGCGCGAAAAATCTTTCCCCGTAATGTTCAATAGAGCCTCAACCGAAGCTAAGGCTGTCGACCTGTCAGGTTGTCGTAACAAACGTTTCAGTACGGTTACAGCTTTTTCGTCTTTTAATTTTGAAAGTGTTAGAATAATTTCTTGCATAGCTTCGGTATCGTCAGGACTTTTCATCCGATTTAATGTCTCGAGCAATGGATCAGTTGTAGCGGAACGGAGGAAAAGCGAATCCCGCAACATTGTAGCTGCTGTTGAAATTACTGCAACATCTCGTCGTCCTAAAGAATTAATGAGAACTGTGTAAGTCACTTCAATCAATTTTGAATTCTTTTTATTTTGTTTACATAACGTATTTAATGCATCTAGTACCGCAGTTATAATAATTGGGTTTTTATTATTTGTGTATTCTAATATGTATTTTAAAACATCAACGGAACCAGTTTCAGCAAGGGCTTGAATAATTTTTGATTGAAGCAGTGGAGGAGAATCCAGATTATTCTTTAAAGTTTCGATAGCATCTTTATTAACTAACCTTGCGTAAGCGATCGAAGCTTGTGCTTGGTATTGCCACTTGTAAGTTTTTTCGGGGTTTTGCACTATTCTTTTCAACCATCCGAAAGCTTCCTTAGTAGCTTCACTATGGTTGACATCGGTTAGTCCTGTTTTAGCGAACTCTACAAAGGCAGTCAATGCAATGTGCATATTTTCGTCGTAGAATGCCCGTTTAAATATCCTGATTGCCTCATCGTTATTTTTGATATCGAAACTGCCTAAAGCCCTAATCGCGTTGACTCGCACGCGCCAATCACCGTCATACGATGCCATCCTAATTACTGGTACAAGACTAGAGTTTTCATCTTTTAATCTTCCTAAAAGTGTCGCAAGATGCATACGCACTAGCGGATTCTGGTCTTTATATAATTGCGATATATTATGGATCTCATATAATATTTCTTTTCTGCTTTCGGGAATTGAACTTATTCTCATTAATGCATACATAACCCGCCAATTTACAGGCAATTGCGGTTTTGTAAAAGTTGTCAAGTACTGTATTGCTTCCTTATTGTAGATTCCACGAATCGCGAATCGTGCAATCGACATAGTTAACCCGTTTACATAGATGCGCGGGAATAAAGTCCCATAACGAATCATCAGTTGTTCAAGTCCTTCTTCAGTTCCAAATTTTCCAAGTTCTTCTATTATCCGCTCATCGACCGATGTATTTCCTAACTGTTTCCATATCAATTGAGTTTCTAAGTCTTTCTTTCCTTTTAAACTCAGCATCGTTCCGGTTTGCCCAATAGCAAATGCTGCAGCTGCTTGGACCGCGTTGTCGGGGTCCGACAAATTTCTGATGAGTAAATGCAACACCGATGTATCCTGTATACTTCCGAAAGCATAAGTTGCCTTTCGCCTGATAGTTGCGTCTTTATCGAAGAGAAAGCTAATCAATTTCCCATCGTGAATAGTGCGTAAATCCTGAAAGCGCATAATAAGTTCAAGTTTTTCCCTTTGTATCCTTCTTCTTTCTTCTTCTTGAGATTGCTCAGAAAACGTAACGTTCGTGAATAGGATCATTAATAAAATTAGATTTTTCATTTTCTTTCTTATTAAAAAATGTTCATAAAGTAAACTAAACATAAGCCACATGCAGCGGGTGCAAATTGATCGCAAAGAATGCAGAGGGACTAAAACTTTGCGTACTATGTGTGTCCTCTATTGGCTTTGTGTTAAAAAATTTTCTCATGACTTATCAGAAATAAGGTCTATTCCTGAAGTTTGCACCAATTTCACTCTCAACGAACTTTCGTGCTTTTCGCTCATCGGCACCTGTTAGATCGACAATCGTCATCGTTACATCACCAATGAGTTTTACGGCTTCTTTCGCAAAATCTATCATTGCTGGAAAATATTTCTGTCCGTCAATTCTCATCATCTCACCATATTGTTTCGGGTCGGTGGAGTTTAAGCTAATAGATATTGAATCTACGATTCCAACAAGGTCGGGAATAATATTTCGATGGTTGATAACATTACCGTGACCATCTGTGTTCAAACGGACCTTACCACCGTTTTGTTTGACCCATTTGCCAACTTCTTTTACAACGTCAAGACGAATTGTGGGTTCACCAAAACCGCAGAAGACAATTTCTACGTATTTCTTCGGGTCGCCGATAGATTCAATAACTTCTGTTGAAGTTGGTTCTTTTTTAATTTTGAGATTATGACCTTTAACTAATGCTTCACCTTTACGGTCGCAAAACCAGCAATCTGCATTGCAACGGAGTGTGATGTTCAAGTATAGTGAGTCGTTAATTTTATATGCAAAGGTTGGTTCAGGATATTTTCCCACACCGAATAATTTATAAACACCCAAGTTACTCGCACGTCCAATATCTTCCATCGATAGATGTTGAATTTCTGCAATTTTTTCTGCCACATACTTTAAATAGGCAGGTTCATTTCTTTTCCCGCGATGTGGAACCGGGGTTAAATATGGACTGTCTGTCTCTAATAAAATATGTTCGATGGAAACTCTCTCGACAACTTCGGTGATCTTAGATTTCTGATTGTCCTTGTGTTTAAATGTTATTGCACCGGGTACCGATATGTAAAAACCAAGATTGATAACTTTCCATGCTAAACTTGCATCACCTGGAAAGGAATGGAACACACCTTTGAGCGAGGGGAAACGATTCTTCGGTATACTGCTGCGCCAGTTCGGTGCTTTTCGGACTTCTTCTTTTACAATTGAGATAGTATCCGATTCTGATTCGCGCATGTGAATGATAATTGGTAGATCGCGCCGTTGGGCTATCTCGATCTGCTTTGTAAATACTTTCCTTTGAATTTCCTGAGGTGAGTAATTGTAGTGATAATCCAAACCGATTTCACCGATTGCTACAACTTTCTGGTGATGGCTTAATTTTTCGATTTCTTCAAGGAGTTTATCGCTCGCTTTTGCGGCGTCGTGCGGATGAAAGCCGACTGTCGCATAAATGATGTCATATTTCTCGGCTAACTCGATTGCTGCTTTACTGGATTCAAGGTCGGTTCCAGGATTTATGATATACTCAATACCGATGTCCTCAGCGCGTTTAACAACCGCGTCAAGATCGTTTTTAAAGTCTTTAGAATTTAAATGTGCGTGCGAATCTATGAACATATTATGATTTAAAAAGTTAATTGATAGAAGTAAATATTTTTATTAACAATATAGAAAAATGTTTAGGAATTGGCAAAAGAAGAAATAGGAGAGAAGGGGAATCGTTGGATATTGAAGTGATGGAGGAATTATTATTTGGGATTTTACTTCACCACTTATCCATAATCCAATAATCCAAATATTTTTCTTGTTTTTATAATGTCGTTTCCATTCTTAATGTGTAGCTTCTTATCGGCGCTAAGTTACCAATCAACTCAACATAATTGTACTGTAGCAAGTTATTGATATGGAATGAAGTTCTCAACGGGATATCACCAAAGTTAAATATTGAGCTGATGTGCGTATCAACTACATATGTTGGAACACGTGCCTCAGCATCTTCGATGTATGATGAAAATTCTTTATCTATCCTCTCGATTCGGCTTACGTAACGGAAATCAATTCCAAATTCTATATTCGAGTAACTAATCACTGTGTTTGCA
>JBBINX010000065.1:0-13892 GCA_037443685.1 Ignavibacteriales bacterium | reverse complement strand
ATTAAATACTAACAACCCCTGTTCGCCCAGCAGGGGTTTTTTGTTGTCAACATCAGGGTATCGTTTCATTGACTTTAAAAGCTATTTTCATTATATTTTTTTTACTGAATTTATGATTTATATACGATAATGCCAACCGATACCAATCAGCGTAGGAATGCGAAAGAAAAATATACATTTCTATTGATTCCTAATAATGAGTCAAAGAAACAAAAAAGCCTTGCAATCAGTAAAATTGGTATCTTGTTAATAGTTATTGGTTTAGTCGGTTCTATTTCCTTCATCACGATCGCAGTATTAGTTTTTACACCTTTAGGAAATTTTTTACCAATAGATAATCCTGAATTAGAAAATAAGTACGGTAAACAGATTATCGAGGTCCAAAACAAACTGAATGTCCTTTTAGAAGAGATAGTATCACTTAGACAATACAATTTACAAATGCGGAAAGTACTCGGTGAAAAAATCGGTGAAAGCGATACGGTAAATACCGCTAATAACTTAACCACTGTTATAGAGACGGAGCTGTTGGAAAAAAAACCGACTTTCAGCAGTAATAAATTCGAGTCATTCGACCTTACAAATGATAACTTTGTACCAACACGAATTTTTCAAGAAATTGATATTCTGCAGCCAGAATTTCCGTTGGTTAAACCAGTGTTAGGATTTCAAACACGAGATTTTAATCCCGAAGAAGGGCACTTTGGAATTGATGTTAGCGGGAAAGAAGGTTCTCCCATTTTTGCTGCTGCTGCAGGAACCGTAATATTTTCAGATTGGTCATACGATTATGGTTTTATGATACTGCTTTCTCACGGAGACGGTTTCGTAACTGCATATAAGCATAACCAAAAATTATTAAAGACCGAAGGCGAATCGGTAAAGCGCAGCGAACCGATTGCTTTGCTGGGTAACACGGGGAAAAAAAGCACCGGACCCCATCTTCATTTTGAAGTTTGGAAGAACGGTTTTGCTCTTGACCCAAATGAATTCATAATTAATAAATGATAGGAGTATATAATTGGTATCAAAAAACGAAATATCGAAAGAGCTTAATTTGATTGGACCTGGAACAGTTATCGAGGGCAAGCTTCGTAGTCGTGGAAATATCAGAATTGATGGAAAAGTTGTCGGCGATTTATTGGCCAGCGAGAGTGTATCTATCGGACCATCAGGTGAAATTGAAGGTTCGGTTTCAGCTAAAAATATTTCTGTCGGTGGAAAGATTAAAGGATGCATTACCGCACAGGAAAAACTGATTTTTGAAAGCAAATCTATTGTCAATGGTGATATTCGCACTGCAAAATTAGTAATTGATGAAGGCGCTGTTTTTGACGGTAACTGTTGTATGGCGGGTAACAAACAAGCACAAATTATTCCTGAACCAAAAACCTGATTGCCCACTATGATATTTAGGGGTTTCGACAGTTTTTCAAAAGCATACCGGGAGGCGATGCCTTATCTAACGATAGGTATTCAAATGGCGGCAATTATGGTGATAATGATTTTCATCGGTAAATGGGCTGATGAAAAATTGAATACATCACCGTGGTTGTTATTATTAGGAATTTTCATTGGAATTGGTTCAAGTTTTTACATTTTTTTTAAAACAGTAATTGGGATGAACAAAAAATCATCTAATACAAATCCTAAAAATGAAATTCGATAAATCCTTCTTAAAGCAAGTTTTCTACATACTGGCGGGAACATGCATTCTCGGAATTTACCCGCTCTACAGATTCGGCTCTATCGAGATAATTACGGCTGTAGTCGGTGGTGCAGCGCTTGCTACTTTTAATATTCTTATAGGGTATTTTTCTGTCGAGTTAACTTTCGAAAAATCAACTACAAAATTCTTAAAAGCACTACTCGGTGGTATGGGTATTCGATTATTAATTTTACTTTCAGCTATGGTCTTTTTCATAAAAGTATTGGATTTCCATCTGTTGGCATTTACAATTACCTTATTAGGATTTTATTCAATTTATTTAGTAGTCGAAATTCTTTTTATCGATAAAAAAGTACGTTCAAAATCTCAATAATGAATATGGTCAGTTATCCTTTAGATAGTTTAAATAGTTACACAGCAACTTCAGTATCTATCACCGATACAGTGTTATCTAATACAGAACATAAAGGAAATATCTTTGTAGAACTCCTTCATCACACTCAGGACAGTAAATCGATCGAAATTCCGTTTGGCCATATCGAACTACCCCATTTCCTTCCCATAAATATTTTCGGAATCGAATTTGATTTATCGATAACCAAACACGTAGTTTTTTTGTGGGTTGCAGCTTTCATACTACTCATCGTAGCTGTTTCCGCCGCACAACGGAATAAAAAAACTCTTATTCCAAAAGGTATCGGAAATTTAGTCGAAGTTTTTATCGTATTTATTAGAGACGAAATCGTAGTCCCCAATATGGGCAAAGATGGCATTAAGTACATGCCGTATTTATTAACAACTTTTTTCTTCATCCTTATCATGAATCTTATAGGTTTGATTCCGTACGGTGCAACTTCGACAAGCAACGTCAGTATAACTGCGGGTTTAGCTATCATCGCCTTTATAATGATTCAGTATTCAGCCATACGGACTCAGGGATTAAGGCAATATTTAGCACATCTCACAGGCGGAGTGCATTGGATGCTATGGCCAATTATGATACCTATTGAAATACTCGGACTTTTTACAAAACCATTTGCGCTATGTATTCGTCTTTTTGCGAACATGACGGGCGGTCACATAGTTATCGTTTCGCTTATTGGATTGATTTTTATTTTTAAAACTGTTTGGGTAGCTCCTATTCCTGTAGCTTTCGCAATCGGGATTAATATACTCGAGTTATTCGTTGCACTTTTACAAGCATACATATTCACAATGCTGACTTCGCTTTTCATGGGTTTAGGAATGCAGACCAGTAGTCATCAAGCAGAACATTAACAAATACATAACAATAATTAAATTGGAGAAATAAAATGGAAGCAAACGCATTAGGTTATTTAGCAGCCGGAATAGGTGCAGCACTAACAGTTATCGGAGCCGGACTCGGAATCGGAAAACTCGCAGCTGCTGCTATGGAAGCAAGTGGTCGTCAGCCGGAAGTAGCAGGACAAGTTCGTACGTCGATGTTAATCGCTGCAGCACTTATTGAAGGGGCAACCTTCTTTGCTTTGGCTATTTGCATTATCTTAGCTACAAAATAAAACAAACTGAGAGAAAAATGTTAGAAATCAATCCCGGACTTATTATCTGGACAATAATTACATTCATACTTCTGTTAGTACTATTACGCACATTTGCGTGGAAACCGCTTTTATCGGCTCTTGAAAAACGCGAACAGCACATACGTAGTTCTATCGAACACGCTGAGAACGCCACACAGGAAGCCGAACAGCTTGCTGCACAGAACCGCAAATTTATGTCGGACGCTGAAGTAAAATCACAGAAGCTTTTAAAAGATAGCCGTGAACTCGGAGAAAAACTAAAATCCGAAATTATTGCAAAAGCTAATCAACAGTCAAAACACATAATCGAACAGGCAAAGTTAGAAATCGAACGGGAAAAAGAAGCCGCACTTTTAAAACTGCGCAGCGAAATTGCCGATTTATCGATTTTGGTTGCGAGTAAAATTTTAGGCGAAACTCTCGACTCTGACAAACACAGGAGAGTCATCGATTCATATTTAGAAGAATTACAAAAGAACTAATTATGCAAGAACACAGAACTGCGCAACGTTACGCAAGAGCCATCCTGCAGTTAGCCGAAGAACAAAATATAATCGACCGTGTGACGGCTGATTTTCAACTCATCGAAAAGATGATAAAATCATCGCGCGATTTCGTCCTGTTTTTACAGAGCCCAATCATTAATGCTGAGAAGAAGAAAAAAATATTTTTTACTCTGTTCAAAGATAATATTGGTGAATTAACGTTCACATTTATACTTCTATTGGCAAATAAAAATCGTGAAATGATTATACCAGCAATTGTTTCCCGATACAATGAACTATTAGACGAAAAGCTTGGCATAGTTGAAGCCAAGGTAACTTCAGCAGCTCCGTTTACAAATAAACAGACGGATGTGATCAAGAATAAACTCGAATTGATAACGAAGAAAAAAATACGAATAAAATTTAAAAACGATCCCTCCCTGCTCGGAGGTTTTCAAATAAGAATTAAAGATACCGTATGGGACGGAAGTATTTTGCATCAATTTGAAACATTGAGAGAAAAATTTTCCGGAATCGGAAAAACAAAATAGTATAGTTAATCGACTTACTAATTTAAATCAGCAAACGAATAAGGACACAAAATGGTAGAAATACAACCGGATGAAGTATCGGCAATATTACGTAATCAACTACTTCACTTCGAAACAGAAGTCGAAACATACGAAGTAGGAACAGTACTCCAAGTCGGCGATGGAATCGCACGTATTTACGGTCTGCAAAAAGTAATGGTAAGCGAGTTAATCGAATTCCCTAACGGAGTTTTCGGGATGGTATTAAACTTGGAAGAAGACAATGTCGGATGCATTCTTTTTGGTGAAAGCAAACATATCAAAGAGGGTGATACGGTAAAACGCACAGGAAGAGTTGCTTCTATTCCCGTCGGTGAAGGTATGTTAGGCAGAGTGATAAACCCGTTAGGTCAAACAATCGATGGAAGAGGTAATATCAAGACCGAAAAATTTCTTCCTATAGAACGAAAAGCATTAGGTGTTATACAACGACAACCCGTAAAAGAACCTATTCAGACAGGAATAAAAGCTGTCGATGCAATGATTCCGATAGGGAGAGGTCAGCGAGAATTAATTATAGGCGACAGGCAAACTGGTAAAACTGCAATTGCGCTCGATACAATTATTAATCAAAAATTTACTCACACCGAGCGAGCACGTGAATTGGGTATAAAACCGGTATTCTGTATTTATGTTGCTATCGGACAAAAAGGTTCAACAGTTGCACAAGTTGTGTCAAAATTAGAAGAAGCTGGTGCTATGGAATATACGACTGTCATTTCAGCAACTGCAAGCGATCCTGCACCGATGCAATTCATAGCACCATATTCAGGCGCCACGTTAGGTGAATTTTTTAGGGACAGCGGCAGACACGCTGTTGTTGTTTACGACGACCTATCGAAACACGCTCAATCTTACCGTCAGGTATCATTACTTCTTAGAAGACCTCCAGGACGCGAGGCATATCCAGGCGACGTATTTTATTTACACTCACGTTTACTTGAGCGGGCATCAAAACTTAGCGAAGAACTCGGCGGCGGAAGTTTAACAGCTCTTCCGATTATCGAAACTCAAGCTGGCGACGTCTCGGCTTATATACCGACGAACGTAATCTCGATTACTGACGGACAGATTTATTTAGAGCCGGGATTATTCAACTTCGGTGTCCGACCAGCAATCAATGTCGGCATATCGGTGTCGCGTGTCGGTGGTAATGCACAGATCAAAGCTATGAAAAAAATTGCCGGCAGATTACGCTTAGACCTCGCTCAGTATCGTGAATTGGAAGCATTCGCAAAATTTGGTTCTGACTTAGATAAGACTACACAAGCACAATTAAGACGTGGTTCACGACTTGTAGAATTACTCAAACAAGGACAATACGTACCTTTATCAGTTGAAGATCAAATCGTTGTTATCTTCGCCGGCACAAATGGTTATTTGGATGAAGTACCTCTTGAATATATTAAACGTTTCGAGGAAGAATTTTTACAAACGATGCATTTAAAACACGGAGATATACTAAAAGAAATTATGGAGAAAAAAGATTTGACCGACCAAATCACAAAGAAACTGAACTCAATACTTCGCGAATTTATCGGAAGTTTTAAAGTAAGTTAATAATTTGATATGGCCATATTACGCGATATAAAACACCGAATCGGCAGTATAAAAAGTACACAAAAAATCACAAAAGCAATGAAGATGGTTGCTGCCGCAAAATTACGCCGCGCACAGGATTCAATAATTGCTGCACGCCCATACGCCCGTAAAATGAAAGAACTGCTTGAAAGTTTGGCCTCCTCAATTGAAAATAACACAAATCCTTTCTTCAAAAATAGAGATGTACAGAACGTGGCTCTTGTTATTGTTACCAGTGACCGCGGACTTTGTGGGGCATTCAATTCTAACATCATCAAAACTACGGTTCACTACATCAATAATTATTCCGAAACAAATCAAAACAGTTGTATTCATTTGATTTCAGTCGGGAAAAAAGGTTATGATTCATTTGCAAAACGCAACTATAAAATCGACAGTAAACATATCAACATATTTAACAACCTTAATTTTCAGCACGCTCGCGGAATCATGAATGAATTATATGGTGGTTTCTTGATAGGGAAATACGATAAGGTTGAAATCATATACAACGAATTCAAATCTATTATTCAACAAAAAATTAACATTGAACAAATACTTCCCATTCCACCGGAATTACTCATAAAGTCGGATACAAAAAATTTAAAAGCATCTGTCTCTACCGATTATATATTTGAACCAGATAGTAAAGAAATAATTGATTTGTTAGTTCCGAAACACTTAAATTTTCAAATGTGGCGAATATTGTTAGAATCGAATGCAGCCGAACAAGGCGCACGGATGATGGCAATGGACAGCGCCACTACAAATGCGGTTGAATTAGTTCGAGAACTCCAATTAGTCTATAACAAAGCACGCCAAGCAGCAATTACAAAAGAACTTCTCGAAATCGTTAGCGGTGCTGAAGCATTGAAGAAAGCTGGATGACGATTATTATTGAAAATTCTTGACTATCTACTCAAATTTCCATATATTTTAAAGGTTTTATACTAGTTTTTCATTATTATTGGCGATTATTTAAATATTTCACAAATCTTAGCTTGAACATGAGACATTCGCATTCCGACAAAATATATGAACAAGCGGGTTTACGAATTAATATCTCAAAGCTTTCAGAGGGGGTTCACGATTACAAATTTATAGTTGAACCTCGCCTGCTTGACTTAGACGAAAGGTTCAACAAACCATTAAATGTTAACGCCCGGTTAGATAAAACCACAAATAAGATTTTTTTAACTTCGGAGTTGGAATCTGATGCTGAGGTCGAATGCGACCGCTGTTTAAATCCATTCATTCAGCATCTCCAAGCTTCATATAATATTTTATATACCTATGAAGACCGGAGTATATTGGATAACGAATCGGACGATGTTCAAGTTATTAGTATTGGTAAAGTATATTTAGATTTAGCCGAAGACGTTCGACAATATTTGTTGTTAGCCGTACCTATAAAATTGATATGTAAAGATGATTGTGCCGGATTATGCCCGACCTGTGGTAAAAATCTGAACGAAACAAAATGTAATTGTATAAGATAATAAAAATATTAATAGACGGAGATTTATTAAATGCCAAATCCTAAAAGACGACACTCAAAATCACGAGGCGCAAAACGTAGAACACACTACAAAGCATCGTCACCGGCGTTAGGTGAATGCCCTAACTGTCATGAACAAAAACTATTGCATCGCGCCTGCCCGAATTGTGGCTTCTATAACGGTAGGTCTACAATTATTCCTCAAGAAACAAAATAATTATTCGTTCCTTGGTAAGTCTGATTGGCAATTAAACAGAAAAAAAAGATAGCAGTAGATGCTATGGGAGGCGATTTCGCACCCGCCAACATCGTAGCTGGCGGAATTGAAGCCCTGCGTGAGAGCAACAACCGATTTGAGATTATTTTTGTTGGTATCGAAGCTGATATCAAAAACGAAATCTCAAAGTTAAATGCCGATGGCTTAAACTACTCGATTGTCCATGCATCGGAAATTATTGACATGCACGAATCACCTACCACTGCTTTCAAACAAAAAAAAGATTCATCAATTGTGGTAGGTTTAAATCTACATAGAGAAGGTAAAGTCGATGCGTTCCTCAGTGCGGGCAATACCGGCGCAGTGATGTCGGCATCTACACTTTTGCTCGGGCGAATCAATGGAGTAAGCCGTCCCACAATTGGTACCTTCTTCCCTTCTCAAAAAGGAGCTTGCCTGTTACTGGATGCTGGCGCCAATGTCGATTGTCGACCTCAGTACCTTGTTGAATTTGCAATGATGGGAAGTATTTATGCAAATTATATTTTAAATTCACCAAATCCGACTGTTGGCATAATAAACATCGGCGAAGAAAGTTCAAAAGGAAACGAAGTTACAATCGAAACTCATCGTTTATTAAAAGAAAGTAAACTGAATTTCATCGGCAATATCGAGGGCAGAGATATATTAAAAGGCAAAGCTCAGGTTATTGTATGCGATGGTTTTGTTGGAAATATCGTGTTAAAATTCGCTGAAAGTACACTCGGTTTTTTAAAATTAAAATTCTCTGAGTACGCTTCTGAAAGTATCTTAAAAAAGATATGGGTAGGTTTGATGTACGGAACTCTGAAAAAGATATTAAAAGATTTCGACTACCAGGAACACGGTGGTGTACCGCTGTTAGGTGTAAACGGAATTTCGTTGATAGGTCACGGCAGTTCTACACCAAAAGCAATTAAGAATATGGTTTACAGGGCTGAAGAATTGGCAACAAAACAAATTGATAAACAAATAGCAAAATTGATGTCGCACGCGAATACTAATGAATAATAATAAACAAATCGCAGCTATTACGGCAGTTGCACACTACGTTCCTGATAAAATTCTTTCTAACCTTGATTTAGAAAAGATGATTGATACTTCTGACGAGTGGATAAAAACAAGAACTGGCATATCCGAACGCAGGATATTAGAGAAAGGCGCCTCATCCGATATGGCTGCACAGGCAATTAAACAACTTTTAAAAAATCGTGGAATCGGACCTGAAGAAATAGAGATAATAATTACAGCAACAGTAACACCCGATATGATGTTCCCTCCTACTTCAACCATCATACAACGGAAAGTTGGGGCAAAAAATGCATGGGGTTTCGACATTGAAGCGGCATGTTCGGGCTTTCTTTATTCGCTCATTGTCGGTGCTCAATTTATCGAAAACGGAAAGTATAAAAAAGTAATTGTCGTAGGTTCTGATAAGATGAGTTCGATTACAGATTACACCGACAGAAATAGTTGTATATTGTTTGGTGATGCCGCCGCTGCTGTTCTGTTAGAACCGTCGGACGATGCGAGCATAGGAATACTTGACCATATACTTTATTCAGACGGACAAGGCGAAGAATTTTTACACATGAAAGGTGGTGGAAGTTTAAATCCACCAACACATGAAACAGTAAATCAAAAATGGCATTACATCTATCAAGATGGAAAAGCAGTTTTCAAAGTTGCTGTAATCGGTATGGCTGATGTATCGGAGGAAATATTGAAGCGCAATAATTTAACCGGAAACGATATAGATTATTTTGTTCCTCATCAAGCTAATTTACGAATAATTGATGCCGCCGCAAATAGAATGGGAATAGATTATTCGAAAGTTATGATTAACATAAATAAATACGGCAACACAACGGCTGCAACAATTCCACTTTGCTTGTCAGAGTGGTGGCTTGCCGGCAGGCTTAAACGTGGTAATAGAATTGTATTAGCAAGTTTTGGTGCGGGTTACACATGGGGGGCTGTTCTTTTAAAATGGGCAATTGAATAAAGACAATTATGCTTAAAACTGCAATCATTTTCCCCGGTCAGGGATCGCAATATATTGGAATGGGTAAAGACTTATTTGAAAACAGTCTGATTGCCCGTGAAATTTTTCAACAAGCCGACAATGTTTTAGGACTTCCGTTAAGCAAAATTTGTTTCGAAGGACCCGAAGAAGAGCTAAGACAAACTAAGAATACACAGCCTGCAATTTTTCTTCATAGCGTGATTTTGTGTAAATTATTCGGTCATAATTTCGATGCCGTCTCCACTGCCGGGCATTCACTAGGCGAATATTCTGCGCTCGTCTTTGCGGAATCTTTAAACTTCGAGGACGCATTGAGATTAGTTGCCTTGCGCGGTAAGCTGATGCAAAAAGCTGGCGAGGAACAAAGGGGTACATTAGCTGCCGTCGTCGGTTTAGAACCTAAAGACGTTAAAGAAATCTGCAAAGAAGCAAGCTCTGCCGGCATTGTTCAATGCGCAAACTTCAATTCACCTGGACAAATAGTAATCAGCGGTTCGGTGTCGGGTGTTCACAAAGCAATAGAGATAGCAAAAACCAAAGGTGCCAAGATGGCAAAAGAGCTTGTTGTCAGCGGTGCTTTCCACTCTCCGCTTATGCAATCGGCGAAAGAGGGACTGGCAAACGCTCTTAAAGATGTACAGATTAACGACGCAAAAATTCCGGTATATACAAATGTAACGGCACAACCAATTACTAAATCGAACGAAATCCGCTCGTCGCTGGAAAAACAAGTTACAAGCGCCGTACTTTGGGAAGATTCAATCCGCAACATGATTAACGACGGTACAAATTCATTCATCGAAATCGGTCCAGGAAAAGTATTGCAGGGTTTAATTAAAAGAATAAATCCTGATGTAAAAACATATGGCGTTGATAAACATCAAGATATATCGTCATTACTAAATTCTTATGGAAAATAGAGGCTTAAAAATAAAAGACTACATAATTGATGAAAATTTGTTTAACCTCGGTTTAGCACCGGGTTGCAACCCAAACAATTGTACGGGTGAATGTTGTACTGACGGTGTTTATATGAGTTTCGAAGACCAAAAGAAAATTTTAAAATATGCCGATATCATAAAAAAACATATGGATGAAACTCAAACGAGAGATGAGTCATTTTGGTTCGAAACCCAAACAGAGCAAGATTCTGATTTTCCAGGTGGAGTTTGTATAGGAACTCAAATATATAACGACAAGTGCATATTTTTAAATAAAGAAAAAAGGTGTGTTCTACAAGCTGCGGCAGTTTCATTAAGAATGGATAGGTGGGCGATAAAACCGTTCTACTGTATCGCTTTTCCGATAGTCGTTGCGGAAAATGTTTTAACTTTTGATGATATGATGAACGATAAAGCTCCCTGCTGTACGGCTAAAGAAAGTTTACCAGAAAATATAATCGAAGCCTGCAAAGATGAATTCATTTATATTTTGGGTGAAGAAAATTATAGTAAGCTTGTCGATTTACAAAATAAAAATTTAAAACGAACATGAAAACCTTAAACAATAAAATTGTATTGATTACAGGAGGTGCTCGCGGCATTGGAAAATCTATTGCATTGGATTTAGCCGAAGCTGGCGCTAACATTGTTTTCACGGACATAGCATCTGAAGCCGATATGAATAATACAGCGCAAGAAATAAAAGCTTTAGGAGTTGATGCCAGAGGTATATTTTCCAACGCCGCTTCATTTACAGAAGCTCATCAAGTCGTTGAACAAGTGCTCAACCACTTTAACCGTCTCGATATTTTGGTGAATAATGCTGGGATAACACGCGACGGGCTTTTAATGCGAATGTCTGAAGCTGATTGGGATTTAGTAATAACAGTTAACTTAAAAAGTGTTTTCAATTATACAAAAGCAGCAATACGACCAATGATGAGTCAAAGATCTGGAAAGATAATCAATATCTCTTCTGTTGTGGGCGTCATGGGTAATGCCGGTCAAGCGAACTATTCTGCATCCAAAGCGGGTATTATCGGTTTCACGAAATCGGTCGCTAAGGAATTAGCTTCGCGGAATATACAAGTAAATGCAATCGCACCCGGCTATGTAGAAACTGCGATGACAGCAAAGTTGACAGATGACCAGCGTAAATTGCTAATCGATGCAATTCCATTGAAACGCACTGCACAACCTAAAGATATAGCTGCGATTGTAAAATTTTTATCTTCACCAGATTCTGATTACATTACAGGGCAAGTAATTAACGTAAGCGGCGGTTTGTATATGTAGTATTTTTTTATTAATCTATTAATCATTAAAAACAATCAAAGGAGATATAATATGAGTGATATTAATGCAAAAGTAAAAGAAATCGTCATGAATAAACTTGGCGTGGAAGAATCTGCAGTAACACCTGAAGCATCATTCACGAACGATTTAGGTGCCGATAGTCTGGACACTGTCGAATTAGTTATGGAATTTGAGAAAGTATTTGGATTACAGATTCCGGATGAAGATGCAGAAAAGATTAGCACCGTCGGTGATGCAATCAATTATTTAACGGCAAAAATAAAATAACAAATAATATTATATGGGTTTTTCGATGGGACATGTTCAATCAAGACGTCGTGTAGTCGTAACTGGAATGGGGGCTATTACGCCGCTAGGAAATACAGTGGATGAGTTCTGGAAGAATTTAATTGCTGGAAAAAGTGGTGTAGCAAATATTACCCAATTCGATTCATCCGGTTACGACACCCGGATTGCAGCAGAAGTAAAAGGGTTTGACCCGGTAACATTTATTGATAAAAAATCGGTTAAACGGATGGACCCATTTACACATTTCGCGTTAGCATCTGCCGAAATGGCGGTTGTGGATTCTAACCTCAATTTTGAAAAAGAAAACCGTGATAGAATTGGGGTAATTTTCGGTTCAGGGATAGGTGGTATGTGGACGTATTATTACCAATCTAAAGAATTATATTCCAGCGGACCTAACAGAATAAGTCCCCTCTTTGTTCCTATGATGATTGCCGATATTGCTTCCGGATATATCGCAATTCGTTTCGGAATCAAAGGACCGAACTACGCGACTACGTCAGCTTGCGCTACTGCATCACACGCTATTGCTGATTCGATGATGATAATCGAACGAGGTGACGCTGACATCATGTTTACCGGAGGCTCAGAAGCATCAATTTGCCCTATCGGTATAGCCGGTTTTAATGCTATGAAAGCAATGTCGACACGAAACGACGAGCCAGAAAAAGCTAGTAGACCATTTGATGCTCAACGTGATGGCTTTGTGATGGGTGAAGGTGGTTCGGTTCTAATTCTGGAGGAACTCGAACACGCAAAAAACCGTGGTGCAAAAATATATGCTGAGCTTGCGGGATTTGGTTTGACTTCAGATGCGTTTCATATAACAGCTCCCGCCCCTGGTGGCGAGGGCGCAGTGCGTTCAATGAACTTAGCTATCAAAGATGCTGGTTTACAAAAGGAAGATATAGATTATATAAATGCACACGGAACCTCAACCCCTCATAATGATAAGAACGAAACCCAAGCTATAAAAACATTATTCGACGAGCACGCATATAAATTGCATGTCAGCTCAATTAAATCCATGGTCGGACATCTCCTAGGTGCTGCGGGCGGGGTCGAAGCTATTGCAACTATAAAATCTATAACCGATAACATAATTCCACCAACAATTAACTATGAGTTTCCAGACCCCGAATGCGATTTAAATTACGTCCCGAATGTGGCTGTTCGAAAAACAGTCAACGCAGCTATTAGTAATACTTTTGGGTTTGGTGGACATAACGCCTCGCTCCTTTTTAAAAAATACTTAAATAATTTATGAGATTTTTCAGTCAGATATTCAATAAAATCTGGCAAAAACTTTATCTGCACGCAAATCAAGCAGAGCTTTACAAAGAAAAATATCAAAACGTCAATCTGAAAGAGCTTGAAAAAGTAATAGGGTTTGAAATAAAAAATCCTACGTTTTTTTATCAGGCTCTCACTCACCGTTCATTTATATCTCAAACGACTAACGGAAAATTTAAATCCAACGAGCGATTGGAATTTTTAGGCGACTCCATCCTCAATATGATCGTGGGTGAATTCTTATTTAAGAATTTTCCTGATGCAAATGAAGGTGATTTGACAAAAATGCGGTCGCGCCTCGTGAATCGGAAAGCTCTGGCTACCTACGCTAATGAAATAGGTTTGTGGGATTTCTTAATCTTAAGCCCGGGTGTTACTCAAAGCTT
>JBBINX010000064.1:0-14189 GCA_037443685.1 Ignavibacteriales bacterium | reverse complement strand
TATTTAGATCAATTGACAATGGAAATTCGTTTAGACAAATCGGTTTACCAATTTCAAAGGTGAATAATATAGTTTTTAGTCGAGACAGTTTAATATTAGCAGCAACGCCATCTGGTGTTCAAAAATTTAATCGCTTCACTACAGAATGGACTAATTTAGGTCTTCAGAATGTAGAGGCTATAACAATTACACCGAGTAATTACTTATATGCAGCTACTTACGATGAGGGTTTATATAAATCTACAGATTTAGGGAAAACCTGGTCATTAACAAATCTAACGATTGATTCTTTAATATCAGTATATAATGTGCTAGCCGTTAATGATGATACAGTATTTTCTTTAACCGGATTTAATTTAAGATACACGACTAACGGTGGACTGAATTGGAATGTTACACCAATAAGAACAGGTTTTTTCTCACGGGTACTATTCATTGATTTTTATAACAACTTATGGGTGTCGGGCTATGGAAAAAACAATTACGTACTATATAGGTCTATAGATATGGGAACTTCTTTTGATTCTTTGTATTACGGTTTTTTTTGTTTATTTCAAAATTCCTTTTCTGTTACGAAAAATAGATTTATATATTTATCTGATCTTTCTGGTGCTCGAAAAGGTATAACACGCTCTACAAATTATGGTGCAACATGGAGTAATGTCTTACCAAAACAAATGTCAAAGAGCGTTTTTGGAGATGAAAATGGTCTCGTAATTGCTGGTTCGGATAGCATATACACTTCTACAGATTTCGGTAATACTTGGAATTATCAAATATATTTAGGATATGATAATTTTATTAATGAAATAGAATTTTATAATGGCAAATACTATTTTGGAACCGACAGAACCGGATTATATGAAGTAGATATAATTACGAGAGTCGCGGAGCATAATAATTTGCATTTGACCGCATATTCTCTTTTTCAAAATTATCCAAATCCTTTTAATCCGAAAACTACAATCAGGTTCTGTGTTCCACGAAGTTCTCACATAACTCTGAATTTATATAATTTACTAGGTCAAAAGCTAGTCTCATTGATAAGCGGTGTCGTTGATGCAGGATATCACGAAGTTGGTCTGAATCTTTCTGAAATCACGAACGGGCATACATCTGGTGTCTATTTTTATAGATTACAAGCATCGGACATGACAAGTTCGAGTATCCTTTTTACCCAAACGAAGAAATTATTATTTATCAAATAGTATCAAGTGGACAGCATCGCATCAAAATTATCACAGTGTGATAGTTATGGGCGATTTCGATTTGTCAAGAAAATGTTACTGGTCAAATAGTACCAAATAGCACTATAAAGGAATTGAGAGAATGAAAAGATTAGGAGCTTTCTTTTTTCTACTAATAGTGATATTATCAAATTTCATTTTTACACAGCAGTTGGTCTGGAAACATACCGGAGGTCCGATGGGTGGCATTGTCGGCGATATAGCTATAAATTCAAAAGGCGATATTTATGCCGGGGTATATCCTTTCTGGATTGTATACTCCGGCTTATATAAATCAACGGATAACGGAAATACTTGGAATAAAATTATAACACAGTTTGATGACTTTGAAGTTTATGCGATTTATATAACAAAGGAAGATCATATTTGGGTAGGAACGAACTTTCAAGGAAGGATATACCGCTCAACAGATAACGGACAAACTTGGGAAAACAAAAGCAACGGTTATAACACCGGTGAATGCTGGGCTTTCGGAAAAAGTAAAAACGACGTGATGTTCGCCGGAGATGGACAATATATTAAATTGTATCGTTCAGTAGATTATGGAGAGAATTGGGAATTTTCTGCAAATCTTCGTCCATTAGTATTTGCAACAGACTCAAACAATATAGTTTACGCAGGAACACACGATGGGCTGTTTGCAACAACCGACAATGGCATTACGTGGGCACAAAATATTTCTCTTGCTAACATCCCAGTATCATCAATTATAATTGACACCAACAATAATATTTATTGCGGAACCGGTTATTATAGTAATGGCGATGGAGTATTTTATTCAACAGACGGAGGGCAAAACTGGACCCAGTTAGGTTTAGCCGGTAAAGTTGTTCTATCTTTAGCATTTGATTCACGAGAGAATCTTTATGCCGGAACATTGAAAGACGGTCTATTCAAAACAACCGATATGGGTCAGACATGGACTCAATACCAAAATGGGTTATATCGTAAGCAAGTTTTTAGATTAAAGTTGAATAAACAAGACCATATTTTTATTGGATCAGAAGATGAGGGGGTATTTAGATCAATTGACAATGGAAATTCGTTTAGACAAATCGGTTTACCAATTTCAAAGGTGAATAATATAGTTTTTAGTCGAGACAGTTTAATATTAGCAGCAACGCCATCTGGTGTTCAAAAATTTAATCGCTTCACTACAGAATGGACTAATTTAGGTCTTCAGAATGTAGAGGCTATAACAATTACACCGAGTAATTACTTATATGCAGCTACTTACGATGAGGGTTTATATAAATCTACAGATTTAGGGAAAACCTGGTCATTAACAAATCTAACGATTGATTCTTTAATATCAGTATATAATGTGCTAGCCGTTAATGATGATACAGTATTTTCTTTAACCGGATTTAATTTAAGATACACGACTAACGGTGGACTGAATTGGAATGTTACACCAATAAGAACAGGTTTTTTCTCACGGGTACTATTCATTGATTTTTATAACAACTTATGGGTGTCGGGCTATGGAAAAAACAATTACGTACTATATAGGTCTATAGATATGGGAACTTCTTTTGATTCTTTGTATTACGGTTTTTTTTGTTTATTTCAAAATTCCTTTTCTGTTACGAAAAATAGATTTATATATTTATCTGATCTTTCTGGTGCTCGAAAAGGTATAACACGCTCTACAAATTATGGTGCAACATGGAGTAATGTCTTACCAAAACAAATGTCAAAGAGCGTTTTTGGAGATGAAAATGGTCTCGTAATTGCTGGTTCGGATAGCATATACACTTCTACAGATTTCGGTAATACTTGGAATTATCAAATATATTTAGGATATGATAATTTTATTAATGAAATAGAATTTTATAATGGCAAATACTATTTTGGAACCGACAGAACCGGATTATATGAAGTAGATATAATTACGAGAGTCGCGGAGCATAATAATTTGCATTTGACCGCATATTCTCTTTTTCAAAATTATCCAAATCCTTTTAATCCGAAAACTACAATCAGGTTCTGTGTTCCACGAAGTTCTCACATAACTCTGAATTTATATAATTTACTAGGTCAAAAGCTAGTCTCATTGATAAGCGGTGTCGTTGATGCAGGATATCACGAAGTTGGTCTGAATCTTTCTGAAATCACGAACGGGCATACATCTGGTGTCTATTTTTATAGATTACAAGCATCGGACATGACAAGTTCGAGTATCCTTTTTACCCAAACGAAGAAATTATTATTTATCAAATAGTATCAAGTGGACAGCATCGCATCAAAATTATCACAGTGTGATAGTTATGGGCGATTTCGATTTGTCAAGAAAATGTTACTGGTCAAATAGTACCAAATAGCACTATAAAGGAATTGAGAGAATGAAAAGATTAGGAGCTTTCTTTTTTCTACTAATAGTGATATTATCAAATTTCATTTTTACACAGCAGTTGGTCTGGAAACATACCGGAGGTCCGATGGGTGGCATTGTCGGCGATATAGCTATAAATTCAAAAGGCGATATTTATGCCGGGGTATATCCTTTCTGGATTGTATACTCCGGCTTATATAAATCAACGGATAACGGAAATACTTGGAATAAAATTATAACACAGTTTGATGACTTTGAAGTTTATGCGATTTATATAACAAAGGAAGATCATATTTGGGTAGGAACGAACTTTCAAGGAAGGATATACCGCTCAACAGATGATGGTCAAACTTGGGAAAATATCGCAAACAGTTATAATTCCGGGGAATGTTGGGCGTTCGGACAGAGCAAAGACGGAGTTTTATTTGCCGGCGATGGACAATACTATAGAATGTTCAGATCAACTGATTACGGAAATAATTGGGAGTTATCGGCTCGTCTTACTCCATTAGTATTTGCGACATATTCAAATAACATTGTCTATAGCGAAACACTCCATGGATTATTTGCAACTACAAATAATGGTATAACTTGGGAAAAGAATAATTTTCTAGCAAATATTCTAGTATCATCAATTATAATTGACGGCAACAATTATATTTATTGTGGAACCGGTTATTAGAATAATGGCAATGGAGTATTTTATTCAACAGACGGAGGGCAAAACTGGAACCAGTTAGGTTTAGCCGGAAAGGTGGTTCTATCATTATCATTTGATTTACAAAAAACCTTAATGCCTGAACATTGAAAGACGGTCTCTTCAAAACAACCGATATGGGTCAGACATGGACTAAATACCAAAATGGGTTATATCGTAAGCAAGTTTTTAGATTAAAGTTGAATAAACAAGACCATATTTTTATTGGATCAGAAGATGAGGGGGTATTTAGATCAATTGACAATGGAAATTCGTTTAGACAAATCGGTTTACCAATTTCTAAAGTAAATAATATTGTTTTCAGTGGTGATAGTTTAATATTTGCCACCACGCCATCAGGGGTTAGTGGCTACAATAAAATAACCAAAGAGTGGCAAAACTTAGGGTTACAAAATGTTGAAGTGATAGCCATTAGCCCTAGTGGTTATTTATTTGCCGCAACTTTTGATGAAGGATTATATAAATCGACCAATTCGCCTCTGGTTATTTGAGCCCGACTAACTATTTATCAAAATCATTGGATTTTGGTAATTCTTTTGTACAAGTTTTATCAAATATTGGAAATGTATATATAAACAGTATTTGTACTAAAGATGATTATGTTTTTATGGCTACCGGTGGAAGTGAAGGTGGTATTTATCGCTCATCTGATAATGGTGTATCTTGGTCTCTTATGCAAAATAATATTAATGCTAGCTGCATTTCATCGAATAATGATGGTGTAATACTTGTTGGGTCATTAACTGGTTTGCACTATTCTTCTGATTGGGGAAATGAATGGTTAATTCTTCATACATCTCTTGGAAATAACAATTTTGTATCAGAAATTGAAATGAAAGGGATTGATGAATATTATTTTGGAACATATAGAACAGGTTTATTTGAAGTGGCTCTAATAACAAATGTTGATGAGCAGAATAATTTGTATCCATCCGATTTTGCTCTACATCAGAATTATCCGAACCCGTTTAATCCGGTAACAAATTTAGGATTTAGGATTTCGGATTTGTTACGCTGAAGGTGTTTGATTTATTAGGACGAGAAGTAGCAATATTAGTAAATGAATATCTTAAAGGTGGAAGCTATGATGTTAAATTTGACGGTTCTAATTTGACTTCGGGTATTTATTATTATCAGATAATCGTAACAGATAAAAAGTTAAGAACTTTCTTCGATGTGAAGAAATTAATTTTATTAAAATAAACTCAATGATTATACCGCTTCAGCAAAAACTCTTTTAACTTTTCAAAGCTGAGAAAGAAGTCTGTCGTGCAACCTAAAACCCAGCCGGGTATATCGGAGAGAGGAAAGCTTGTTACTAAATAAACTGGTTTGCCAAAATACTTTGCCATAGTAAGCTCACCTTTGGTCCCGGCACCTTTTGCAGCTCCAGTATCCCAATAGCAAATTAAATAATCGGTTTTTTCGGCTATTTCTTTAGAATCGATCTCAACTAATTTTGTTGCAATTGTTTTATATAAATCGATGTCTTGGTACTTTAAATCCCGAAAATTAATTGAAGGGTAATAAGTGTCAAAAAAAATATTACTCTCTAAATTCGGGTTGAAGCATTTATGATTTAAATTTTCTTCAATCCAGTTTTGTAAGTCTTGCCGCCAAGTAAATCCTTCACCTTCGGCATACTCCATACCGCCCGATAAATAGACTTTCATAAATTATCCGTAAATTAAAATGTCAAATGTTGGAAGAAAAATAATGTATAAAATCCACATTACGATTCCGATACTAATAGGAACAGTAATGTTATCGTCGATAGAAATTACAGCCGACTCAACTACTGCGGCGACTCCAACACCGGCGATACCTATAAAATATTCGACAAAATGATAGTGTACTTTAGGAGTCAGTAGTACAACAATAACAGCGCTAATAAAAAATCCGATTGCTCCTTCAAAACTTTTTTTTAAAAATTTAGTTCGTCCGAATCTTCTACCGATTAATGCTGCTGTTGAATCTGAAATAATCAGTACTGCAAATGCGGTAACTGTAATTAATTTTGGGAAAATCAGAACACAGATAACCGCAGAGATTAAAATATTAGAAGCTCCGTTAAGACGTTTTCCTTTTTCGTCACGTTCGTGATTTCGTAATAGCCAGCCAAAATACTTGTAGTACAAATTAGCTGCTGTTTTATTGTAATACCGCATCAAATCGGATACGAGGAAAAGAGCTGTTACGGGTATCAGTATCGTAAGGGCTGTGGCTTTATCGATGAAAAAATATATTACAGGTATAGAAAGGGAACAAAAATGAATACCCTTTCGAAAAAATTCGATTTTATAATTTTGGTCGATGTTTGGTATTGTATAAAACATTTATTGCGGTTGCTGTAAATCCGGATGCGTAACAGTGTGATTCTTCTCGCTATTATTAACTGAAGGTGTTAAAGATTCACCACGAATCAGAATATCGATCTCATTTCCGTCTAATATCTCGCGTTCCAATAATGTCGATGAGAGCTTATGAAGTATTTCTATGTTTGCATTGATGATATCTTCAGCGCGTCGCATACACGTATTGACAATCGCTTTGATTTCGCTATCGATTGCAACAGCAGTTGCGTCTGAGTAATTTTTTGTTCGGACCATATCCCTTCCAAGAAAGATTTCATCGTCTTTTTGACTATACGAGAGAGGACCTAATACCTCGCTCATTCCCCATTCACAAACCATTTTACGAGCAATTGCAGTCGCACGTTCAATATCGTTCCCGGCACCCGTTGTGAATTGGTTGAATACAATTTTTTCCGCGGCCCTACCGCCTAAAGCGTAAGAGATCATTGCCATTAAATATTCTTTTGAATAAGTATGTTTTTCATCTATAGGTAGGTATGTAGTAACGCCGAGGGCGCGGCCTCGCGGAATAATAGTAACCTTATGCACGGGGTCGGCTTCGGGGATCATTTTTGCTACTAACACATGCCCCGATTCGTGGTACGAAGTAACATTCTTTTCCCTGTCGCTAATAATCATGCTCTTTCGTTCAGTACCCATCATTACTTTATCTTTTGCTTCTTCAAAGTGATCCATTGTAACTTTAAGACAATTTTTACGGGCGGCAAGTAGTGCTGCTTCGTTTACTAAGTTTGCGAGGTCGGCACCGGCTAATCCGGGTGTTCCTTTTGCCAAAACATCTAAACGGACTTCCTCTGAAAGCGGTATGTTTCGCGTGTGGACTTTCAAAATACCTTCTCTGCCTTTAACATCGGGTCTATCAACCACAACCTGTCTGTCGAATCTGCCCGGTCGCATCAATGCTGGGTCGAGTACATCTGGACGGTTAGTCGCTGCGATAATTATTACTCCGTTGTTCTGTTCGAAACCATCCATCTCAACCAACAATTGATTAAGAGTTTGTTCACGTTCGTCGTGTCCGCCGCCGAGTCCGGCGCCCCGATGTCTTCCGACTGCGTCTATTTCGTCTATGAAAATTATACACGGTGCACTTTTCTTTCCGGTTTCGAATAAATCGCGAACCCTGCTCGCACCCACACCAACAAACATCTCCACAAAATCGGCACCCGAAATTGAGAAGAAAGGAACACCTGCTTCACCAGCCACAGCACGAGCAAGCAGAGTTTTACCCGTACCCGGAGGTCCGAGAAGTAAAACACCTCTAGGAATTTTTCCACCCAGCCTTTGAAATTTTACCGGTTCCTTTAAAAATTCTATTATTTCTTGCAACTCAAATTTAGCTTCGTCAGCTCCGGCAACATCCTGGAAAGTTATTTTCTGTTGACCACCTGTCAGCAATTTGGCTTTGCTTTTTCCGAATGAAAAGATTCCTTTTGTACCGCCGCCTTGCATTCTTCGCATAAAGAAAAGCCACACGCCTAAAATTAAGATCCAAGGTAAAACAGTAATGAGGGCATTAACCCAAGTGTTGTCTTCACGAACTATTTTGAATTTTAAATTATTATCCGTCCATAACTTTATTATTGTCCCATCAAGATATGGAAGGGTAGTATTAAAATTTTCTACGTTATACGATTTGCCAGCAGCTGTTGGTAAAAATTGAGATTGTTTCAGAATACCATGGAATATGTAATTGTTGAAATCCGACTTAATTACTGTCGCTTCTTTAATTTTTCCATCAGCCAATAGTTTTGTGTATTCTGTATAGTCGATTTCATACTCTTGAGTCCCAGTAGTTTTAAAAATGGTCATTACGATAAAAACACCAATAAGGATAGCGAACCAGCTTAGTAAAACTCGTGAGACTTTTGACCAGTTAAAATCATCATCGTTCCGCGATTTTTTTTCGCTAAACTTGTTCTTTCGGTTTTTATCTGATTTGAATTTGTCGGGTTTATTTTTATCCATTTTTTTATTCATTGTAATTAAGTGATTTATTTTTCTATCAATCTGTAGATATCTCTTAAATGTCGCACTCTCTGTGAGTAATCAAGGCCATAACCGATCACAAAATACGTAGGTATTTCGAATCCGACATAATCAATTTGATAATTTATTTTGACTACTTCTTTTTTTAAAAGTAAAGTTACTACTTTAAATGACTTCGGATTTTGTTTCATTATTAGATTTTTTATAAAATCTATCGAGAGTCCTGAATCAACGATATCTTCAACTATAACAATATCGCGTCCATCAATTTGACAATTCAATTCTTTTAACATACGGACACTTCCCGAACTTATTTTAGCATCGCCGTAACTGGACAACTTAATAAAATCAATTTCGCAATCTATTTTTAGTTCTCGTATCAGGTCGGAAAAGAAAATAAAAGAGCCGTTCAGAACTCCAATAAAAATTGGAATGCTGCCTTTGTAGTTTTTACTGATTTGTTTAGCAAGTTTTGAGATTCTTGCTTTAATTTTCTGTTCTGATATAAAAAGTTCAAAACTGTCGCCGTTTATAGTAAATTGTTTCGCCATGTAACTGTTCAATGATTATAATTGATTTTTAGTTTTAATATGTTTTTCGTCTTTTTCGTTATTTTATATCTGTTGTCCAACCTTAAACCGCAGACCCAAATGATTTTTCCGTCGGATTCTAAAATCGGTATCGTCGATTTTTTAAAAATCGGTATCTTTTGGTCGATAAAAAAATCACTCAGTTTTTTCTTTTCTTTCATTCCAAGTGGAATAAACCAGTCTCCTTCATTCCAATTACGAAGATTAAGTGTCCCCCCAATCTGATCTCCATCGATATACTCTTCTAACGGATTGTTGTTGAGATCAACATTCTGTGTATATCCGGTTTCAAAACTAAAATCCTTGAATATATATTGTTTTCCAGTTGCAATCTCGTATTTAAAAGGTGGCTGAATTTTATATTGATTCAGTGTACCTCGTTCCCTGTCTTTATAGAAGAACAAATCGAAACCGGCTGAACAAGAAGAACCAGTTTCAGAATATGATGTTTTCAAAATTGCCCGAATAGTAGAAAAATTGATTTCTTTTTTGTAAAAATATTTTACCAAATAGTATATATAATAATCTTGTAAAAATTTTTGTTTTGCATGAAGTAGATTTAGATCGATAATTACTTCGTCCACGGTTTTTGCGATAATTATTTCGTGAAGATTAGAGTTTACTGTATCAGAAATATAACTTTCTAAATCATTAAATAATTTGCCAGTTCTACTGAGTACCGCAGCGATGTTTGGATTTATATTCTCACGAATGATCGGTATAATATTATACCTTATATAATTTCGGGTGTAATCGGATTTTAGATTCGATGAATCTACACGATAGGGGATGTGGTTTTCGAGTGCAAAAGTTTCGATATCTTGACCAGTGGCAAACATTAATGGTCTGATAACACCATTATCGCTTCTCGAAATAGGAATACCAGTCAGACCCTGTACACCTGCGCCACGGAAAAGGTTCATTAATATTGTTTCTGCATTATCGTCTGCATTATGACCTGTTGCAATTTTTGATAATCCGCCCGAAACCCTAACTTTAGTGAAAAATGCATATCGCAAATTTCGTGCAGCTTCTTGAATCGAAAGTTTTTGATTTTCGGCTACAAGCGACGTATTAGCCCGTTCAATATAAAAATCTATCCCTTTATTTTTAACTATACTGCGTACAAACTCTTCATCTTCATCGGATTCTTTACCTCTTAATTGGTGATTGAAGTGAGCTACAATTAGTGTGAGCTTCCACTGGTTCATTATCTGTAATAAAGAATTTAATAGAACCATCGAATCAATTCCACCACTGACAGCAACTACAATTTTTTCACCCTCCCGAAGTAGTTTATTTTCGAGGATGAAATTGTTCATCGCATCTATGAAAATGTTATTAGAAGCCATAATGAATCATTTAAATAATTTAAAAAACCTTTCAGGTTCTATTAAGATATTCAACAGCGTCTGAAAGGTATATTGCTTGTAACGATAGTTAGATACACAATAAAATTTAACATAATTTTAGAAAAGAATCAAACTTTAAGAATTCTTGTTTTTTCAACATCTCTTTATTAATTTGGTAAAGATGATTTCTTGAATGTTGACATCTTCAAGAACTTTTTTCCCATTATTAAAAGGTTAATTATATGAAATTATTCATCAAAATATTATTATTACTAGCTTTTTATATCGGTTCGGTTCAGGGACAGTATTCAGGAAACAAGAATTTTGAAATTGTCGAAAGTGTTCCGATAGAAACTGAGTTCGATAACCCAGAGATTCGAAATACATCTGAAGTGTGGATAGAAATGATTGAGAACGCAAAAAAAACTTTAGATATCGAACAATTTTATATCTCTAATGAACCCGGCGAACCATTGGAAGAAGTAATCCAAGCGATCGTGAATGCAGCAAACCGAGGAGTAAAAATTCGTTTAATCGGTGAGGTGGGAATGTACAAAACTTACCCAGAAACGTACGATAATCTAAAAAAAGTGGCAGGGATAGAAGTACGATTCATCGATTATAGAAAAATTTTAGGGGGTGTTCAACACTCAAAGTATTTTATTGTAGATAACAGTGAAGTATTTTTAGGAAGCCAAAACTTCGACTGGCGTTCACTCAAACACATATTTGAGTTAGGGTTCAAAATAACTGATGAAAGAGTTGCAGCAATATATAGGGATATTTTTGAGATTGATTGGAAATTGAGCGACCCAAATAAAAGATGGGGTAAAAAAGAAATCGTCAAAAAAAAATCGTATAAAGTCCCTCTCTATATTTATACGGAAGGTGATACAATTAAATATTATCCAACATTCAGTCCGTTGGACTATATTACAGATAAAAATTTGTGGGACGAAACGCATTTGATACGTTTGATTGATTCTGCCGAAAAAGAAGTTTTTTTTCATGTATTGACATACACACCAATTGCACGAACTAAAGTTTACTATGCCGAATTAGATAATGCACTACGGCGAGCTGCTGTGCGTGGAGTAAAAGTGCATGTGATGACCTCCGATTGGTCTAAACGAAAACCAACAATCGATTATCTGAAAAGTCTTAGCGTCATTCCTAATATTGAAGTGAAAATGAGTACTATACCAGAATGGTCGGGCGGCTTCATTCCGTTTGCCCGTGTTGACCACCGTAAATATTTATTGATTGATGGGAAGAAATGTTGGATTGGTACAAGTAATTGGGAAAAGAGTTATTTCTATTCGGGTAGAAATATTGGGGTAGTTGTAGAGAACAATAGAATCGTCAACATACTTCGTGATATTTATTTAACAAGTTGGAATGGACCTTACAGTTATTTAATTAAACCTGAAGTGGAATACGCACCGCCGAGAGTTGGAGAATAATTAACTGATGTTACGCAGTGAGGTATTATTCGATTCGGAAGCACTAAAGAATGTAAACATTCTTTAGTGTTTTCCAACGTCCGGGTATTCCGCCCGAGAATAACTCGGTTTCTTCTGTTCGTACTGTTACGTGCCACGTCATACGATGAAGATCCACACCTATATACAAGGGTGGCTTGCTAGTGTTGTCTGTACGTTTGTTTTTGTACTGTTGTTCTTTGTACCTTTTTATTTGAGTCTCCTTTCAAGTATTTGTTGTTGATTTTGTTTTGGTTCAATTCAACTTACCATTCTTGTCTGTGAGACTCAACTAATTTGTAACATAGTTACTAACGTATCGGTAAACAAAGCGTTATTTTTGTGAACCTATAAATCTCATTTCAGTGAACAAAAATATTGAGTGAATCTCTTTCATTCTTTGGATTCATTATCTAACGTCGCGGTTACTCCTCCTATATTGAAAGTCGAGTTTAATATATATTAAACCTTTCTCGTTGAATAATATAATTCCTTTTAAAATAAAATGCACCTTTGTGACTAGGCTCCTATTCTTGACGTTTGATTCACTTTCAAACCACAAATTTGTTGCAGACTGTACCTTAAGACAGCACGTCCCGATACATTTTTAATTAGGAAGGAGGTTTTCCAATTTTTATTTTCGGTGAAGCGTCGATCGGCTTTTGAGGCTAGCTCGTGTGAGACGCTTTGCCTCCTTATACTCTTTCAATATAGGTTCTGTTAGCCGTAGCGGCAGTTGAGTTGTTTTTGAGTAATACATTTGTTATAATATACTAAACTTAAAGGAAAAACCAATGCTTAAAACAACGATACGACGTGTCGGAAATAGCCTCGGAATTACCTTACCAAAGACTATTGTTGACAACTACCATCTCAATGAGGGCGATGAATTGCATATTGTCGAGACGGACGAAGGTGTTGTGCTAAGTCCATTTAATCCAAAATTTGTCGAATGGTCAAAAGCGTATGACCACACAAACAAGAGATTTCGCAACACATTGAGATCTCTTGCAAAATAATGGCAGTTCATTTCATACCGAAAGAAGTAGTTCTTACGATTCATACCGACTTACTCCAGCGTTATGGAGGAGAACCTGGAATTCGAGATATCGGACTACTTGATTCCGCGCTAGCACAACCGAGCACGACCTTCGGTGGCAGATATGTTCATAAAACGTTGTTTGATAAAACTGCAGCATATGGCTTTCATATCTGTAAGAATCATCCATTCGTTGATGGCAACAAACGAGTTGCCTTTGTTTTGATGGACATATTTCTTCAAAAGAACGGTCGGGAAATAGTATCTTCAGAAGAAGACGCGTACAGAATGATGATAGATCTTGCTTTAGGAAAACTAACCAAAGCCCAATTATCATCTTGGCTCAAAGAACATTCCACCAAAAAGACCCGACACTAAACTGCCGTTGCGGCTAACGTTCTGCAAAAACACGCAGTGCCGTTGCGAACTCAAAATAGATTCGTTCACTCGTGAAGCAACGGGCATTGAGCGAATTCCGACTCAACGTCGGGATTCGCTCAAGGAAACAAAGTTTGAGCGTCATGTTTTTGCTTGTTATATGTAGCGCAGCGATGCACATCCATTTTAATATAATACAGTTAGGCACTTTCATACCTAGGTCATTGAGAAGCGTTACCTGCCTGCGCTAATAATTGTTGTTTGAGATTGTTGAGTGAATTTGTTATGATTTTCGTCCATAGAGGTTTCATAAATATGGAATCAATCCACAAGCCGAGTAATGGAATCGGTAAAGAATATTCGAGAGCGTAGGTGAATTTCGTACTCTTATCAATTTGCTCGAAGACCCACTCAGTGCGATGAGGCATGCCCTTTGTGGCAACGCCCGTCCAGCCACGATTGATGACATAATTGTGAACTTCTGTCTCGACACTGACAGAGACACCCATCAACGTAGCTTTGTATGCATAGCGTGCACCGTTGCCCTGTGCAATCTCAGTCGTAGGATTGAAGTTAGAGACACCTTCAAACCATTCATGCCATTTTCGATAGTCAGCCACGTAGTGAAAGACATTTTCGACTGATGCTTCAATTGTAATGCTATATTCAATACGCGTCATGAGAT
>JBBINX010000063.1:0-14321 GCA_037443685.1 Ignavibacteriales bacterium | reverse complement strand
GAGATTTTAGAGTTCGGAAACTGTGTTAAAAAATTGTTAAGTCAAATTGTGTGAAATCTTCACTTAATCTTAACTTGAAAATGTTTCTAATTTTTTTTATAACGCGAAATCCTAAATCGAAATAAATATTAAAGTGAGCGATAGTGTTTTAACTTCCCTTTAATCACCGCGACTAGAATCTCAAGGTCGAATGGTTTCGTTATATAATCGTTCGCGCCAAGTTGAAAACCTGAACGCATTACTAATCCATCTTGGAAAGCACTCATAAATATAAAAGGAATTTTTCTTAGGTGAGGAATTTTCTGTACCGATGAGAACAACTTGAAACCATTCAGGTCACCCCGGGGAAACATTATATCACATAGTATCAGGTTAAAAGCACAGCTTTTTAGTTTTTCGAATGCACACTCGATATCAATAACCATAGTAACATCGAATCCATTCTCTATTGCTGTATCTTTAACTATCTGTAGTAAAACCTCATCATCGTCAATAACAAGAATATTCCCTTTGTTTTTTAAAAAAAACTTGATTTAATGAGAGATAATACTTGTGATTTTTGCTAGTCAATTATATGAATCGTTTTTCAATTTCGGCTAACCTTTTAATTTCATTGGGTTTGACATACTGCTTTGAATTCCCTCTCAAGTAATTGTAGGAAAGCATTCCTGTTTATTTCGAATTGTTTGAGTTTTTGTGCAGCATTCCACTCGGCGTTGTGAAGTTCTTGTGTGAATTTTTCTTTAAACTCGTTTTCTATCGTGTTATGAATCGTTTTATCAGATGGAACAATAATATCGTTTGTCTGTTGAACCGTTTGAACAAATTTATCGGTGGTTACTCATAGGCTACCCTCAACTTTTTTTTGTAAAGGTGTGGGGTTTCTTTTAAATATTGTATTTGTTCTTCAAAGGCTTTCAAGTATGGATTCAAGGGCTCCATTTCTTTTGCTTCAGCTAAATATTCCCTAACTTTAACAAAATTTCCATTATTAATAGAAACATCAACCTCTCTGATACATTGATGAAATTTTTACGTTCCTTCTTTAGAATTATTTCCTGAACTTCCTTGTCCCGTTTGCATATTTTTGTATTTGTTTACACTTCTTTTTATTTAAATGTTTACTTTGTTATTGAATCAGATGAGATACGTTGCGATGATGGAATTACAAGTTTGCCAGCTTGAAGTACTTTTACCCAGTAACCTCCTCCTGGATAAATTGTGTCAGTCGTTACATATTGTGTCGAATAACCAAAAAAACCACTTGTTACTATAGAGGAAGGAATACTAGTAATTGACGATACTGATACTGGTATCGAAATCGAACCAATCAAGTTCCATCCCTGATACACTTTTATTGTGTCAAATAATCGTGGTAAACCTGAGATTTGAACCTGCGAAGTAGAACCAAATTTTATCCAATAACCGTATCCATTATTAAGTGAATCCCGTATATTATAATTTGTCGAATCGTATGAAAATGCATTAGATATCGCATCCGGGAATAGGGTTTCGAGCGAAGCATCATCTACTATAACTGGAACTGAAAGAAGATTCCACCCTTTATTAATTTGGAGAGTAAGTATGGTTGAATTCCCTGTTGTGAATTTCCAGCGGAGTGAATATCCGCTCCACCCTGCAACATTTTTTGCACGGACACGCCAATAATATGTGGCCGACTGTGATAATCCTTCTACACGATAAGTTGTCACAGATAGCGTTGAGTCGTCTATTAACCTACTTGTAAAAAGCGAATCAGCGGATAATTGTAAATGGTAAGACATTGCAGAAGCGGCGTCATTCCAGCGTAAATTCAAAATTATTGATTGGTTTGTTGAGCCATTTGCTGGTGAGAGTAACTGGGGAACAGCAGGCAGAGATGTCAGGATTAAATTTTTTCGTCCATAAACAGAAATTTTAGTAGAATCCTTAGTGCAGGGAAGTCCTGCAGAGTCGCGTAAAAAATTTGTCCAGTTCGTCAAAGTTACGTTGTATTTTCCACCCGGTAAATCAGGATTAGTTTCTGATTTATTGTACGCAACGGGAGTAAGAACAAATTTAGCTGCATACCACGATACCGCTACAGGATCAGTTGATGCGAGCAGCACTTTAGTATTCACGACATAATCCGGAGTTGTATTCCCTGCTGCCGATGTCCATGCTGCATCAACAATAGAAAGCCGTGGATACGTTACTGCCATTATCCTCGAGACAAGAGCATACTGGTTAAAGAGATAATTATAGTGCATTGCTGTCCAGCCGCCGTATCGTACATCTGCCCATTCTGTGGTCATCACACCTATCCAATTCTTTACTGCTATTGTTGCACCTGACATACCGTGATGCTTAAGAACAGGAAAATTTATTAAACACAGACGCGCAGAATCATACACTAAAGCAAGAGAGTCCCAAATACCATAGCGGAGGGATATTAAATACTTTCCCGATGAGGAACGAAACTTGGGGTAAGATATTTTGGTTGAAGGTTCATAAATATAACAATCATTGTAGTTCCCCTGATTATACTCCACACCGGCAACATACATAAGGTTCTTCCAATCTCTCAAATATACAGGATACCCTTTTGCTCGGAATGTACTAACGACGTTAACTATAGACTGAGCTGGGTCTTCCGAATTATTATCATTCTGGTCGATAAAATATCCCTGCGTATTATCGCATACGATGATTTCACCTGTGAACCCTGCCGGATGGTTCAATATCTGCCAGATCAAACCCTTGATGCGGTCGGTGCTTGTAACCACTTTTCCGGTCCATTGAAAATTTCCCTTTATTATCACGACATTGTTTGAACCTACAATTCCGTTTGGTTGTGCATTAGTTTTATGTATCGGTATTCCTTTTGCAGCGAGCATCAAACAAAGGGTATCCATCGCAGGATCAACCAGACACGAGTCGGGTACTGTAGCATTTCCCGCAGCGAGTGAGCCTTTTGTAGCAGGAATAGAATCCAATACAAATACTTTCGAAATTGGATTTGGAACTTCCCAGACCGGTGGACGAATTACACTTGTTATACCTGCAGTCGAATCTCCCGGCTGCGACACCGTGAACCAGATAATACCACTTATTAGAATAACAAAAGGAGAGGCTTTCACAAATTTCCGTAATAAAATACTTCCGGTAATAAATGCTATAAAGGCGAGCACCGAATTAAAGGCGAGTGGAAAAGCTGCCTGCTGACAAGGATACGTAAGCCGTTTCGGATTCTCGCCGCTTCGGATAAGGAGCCATAGAAGAGCGAAAAGACCAATGAACCAATATTTTCGATTAGATTTTATTGAATTTCGATGTATATTCATAATGACAAGTATAACTCATCTTCAATTTTATAATAGCATATATTCTAAAGATATTCAAGTATTAAATGTAAAATGATTTATTTTAGTAGTATCAGCTTACGCACTTCTACATCGTTTCCACAAACGAGTTTGTAGTAAAATATACCACTTGATAGGTTCGCTGCATCAAAATATACTGAATAAATTCTGCCACCTTCACCGTATCGGTCGAATAACGTTGCTACTTCCTGTCCCGCTAAGTTATAAACTTTCAGTGTTGTGTAACCGGAAATTCCCAGACTAAAATTGATTAGAGTCGTTGGATTAAACGGATTTGGATAATTCTGGCTTAACTTAAATACGGTAGGGGAATATTTACCCTCTGTTACTTTATTCGGATAGAATAGGACTACTACGTGATGAGTGTAATGGACAAGTCCGTCAGTATCTATTTGTCTTAATCGATAGTGATAGGTTCCGGGTATGACGATTGTTGTGTCAATAAAAGTATAAGTTTGAGGCTCCAAGGTTGTTCCATGTCCCGGAATAAAGCTATTTTCGACTGTAATGAATGCTGGCTCGTCAGCTAAGCGTCGCTCTACATAAAAGCCGTAGTTATTTATCTCACTGAGGGTGGACCACGTAATAATAACACCATTGCAGGTATCATTTAACACAGCGCTTAGTGAAAGAAGTTGAATAGGTAAATCAGGTAAATTTTCCCGACTAAAGACAGAAATTTTGGTAGAATCCTTAGTACATGGAAGTCCTGCAGAATCGCGTAAAAAATTTGCCCAGTTCGTCAAAGTTACGTTGTATTTTCCACCCGGTAAATCAGGATTAGTTTCTGATTTATTGTACGCAACGGGAGTAAGAACAAATTTAGCTGCATACCACGATACCGCTACAGGATCAGTTGATGCGAGCAGCACTTTAGTATTCACGACATAATCCGGAGTTGTATTCCCTGCTGCCGATGTCCATGCTGCATCAACAATAGAAAGCCGTGGATACGTTACTGCCATTATCCTCGAGACAAGAGCATACTGGTTAAAGAGATAATTATAGTGCATTGCTGTCCAGCCGCCGTATCGCTCATTTGCTTGTGCTATAGTCATTACACCAATCCAATTTTTAATAGCTTCAGTCGCACCCGACATTCCGTGATGCTTAAGAACTGGGAAATTAATGAGACAAAGACGCGACGAATCGTAGGTCGCTGTGAGAGAGTCCCAGATACCATAGCGGAGGGATATTAAATACTTACCCGATGAAGAACGAAACTTAGGATAAGATATTTTTGTAGAAGGTTCATAGATATAGCTATCATTATAATTTCCTTGATTGTATTCTAAACCATTCACATTAGTAATGTTTTTCCAATCTCTTAAAAATACAGGGTAGCCTTTTGCTCGGAACGTACTGACGACATTGACGATAGACTGGGCTGTGTCTTCCGAATTATTATCATTCTGATCGATAAAATATCCCTGCGTGTTATCGCAAACGATAATTTCACCTGTGAACCCGTCTGGATGGTTCAAGATTTGCCAGATCAATCCCTTGATGCGGTCTGTGTTCGTAGTGACCTTACCAGTCCACTGAAAATTTCCTTTTATTATCACAATGTTGTTTGAACCTACAATTCCATCCGCATGAGTCGAGGTCCGATGAAGATTAACGCCTCTCAATTTAAGCATCAAACAGAGAGTATCCATTGCAGGATCAACTAGAAACGAATCGGGGACGGTAGCATTTCCTACGGCGAGTGAACCTTTTGTAGCTGGAATAGAATCCAATACAAATACTTTCGAAATTGGATTTGGAACTTCCCAGACCGGCGGGCGAATTAAATTTGTTATACCTGCTGTAGAATCTCCCGGCAGCGACACAGTAAACCAAACAATTCCACTTATTAAAATAACAAAAGGAGAGGCTTTAAAAAATTTTCGTAATAAAATATTTCCGGCAACAAACGCTACGAAGGCGAGTGCCCAATTAACGGCGAGTGGAAAAGCTGCCTGCTGACAAGGATATGTAAGCCGTCTCGGATTCTCGCCGCTTCGGATAAGAAGCCAAATCAATGCAAAAAATCCAAGAAACCAATATTTCTTTTTAAAGTTATTTGAGTCTTGATGCATATTCATTACGACACCTATGATATATTTTTGATTTTATATTAGCAATAATTAACAACATTTTCAACTATCGAGTGATAATTCTTATTTTTATTGCGATCGTTATTGTCCCGATTAGAAAATAATAAAGACTATAAACTATTTATAAATAAACACTTATAACGAAAAACCAAAAAATCGATTTGAACGAAAGCACACAATTTAGTCCTTTAGCTAACGGATTGGTTATCGGATAAATATTAGAAATATTTTGTTCATTTTGAGTGAAACAAATAAGACTCAAAATGAATCAAGGGAAAACAATATTTACGTAAAATATGGACTACATACCTAAAAATATTTTCAATCGATTCGAAAGAGAACTCAAAGGAAATTATATCCACGGAATTTATTCTTGTAACGGGAAACTAGTGAATTGTAGAAATTAAAAAAATTGAAACAATCACATAACCAGATATATAATCAAATATTTTTGTTAATTGGCTTTATGAAAATAGATCGTATATAGAATCGGTGTTTAAATATTTTGGGTGGAAAATACTCGCCTACCAGTTTAACTAAATTAATGATGCAGAGTTAATGGAAGCTTTTCAATAAAATATTTTGTATATTTTTACAGAATGAAGTTTAAAAACAACAAAATAATCGTAATTGGCGATAAAGTTCTTATCGCACCTGAAAGCGACAAAGATAAAACCGAGCATGGTTTGTACTTACCACCGAATATAAAGGAAAAAGAAAAAGTGCAAGGCGGTTATATTGTTAAAGTAGGACCCGGTTATCCTGTCCCGAATCCTCAATTTATCGATCAAGAGCCGTGGTCAACAACTCCAAAAGATCCGGTTAAATATATTCCACTTCAAGCTGAAGAAGGTGACTACGCACTCTTCGTCAAAGACCAGGCAATCGAAATTGAATACGAATCGAAAAAATATCTCATCGTTCCTCAAGCAGCAATTCTTATGCTGCTCCGAAAAAATATTTTAGATGAATTCAGAGATAGTTAAAGGCTTTAAATATTTTTGATGTCGGGTTATAAGTTTAAATTTAACACCAACAATTTTTTTTCCATCATTTCCTCGATAGCATATCTAATCCCTTCCCTGCCTATACCCGAATCTTTTATTCCTCCATACGGCATATGATCGATACGGTAAGTTGGGAAATCGTTCACCACCACACCACCTACATCCAAATTTTCATAAGCATAAAATATATTTTCGAAATCATTAGAGAAGATACCCGCCTGCAAACCGTATTTACTGTTGTTTACTTCCCGAACGGCATCAACGATATTTGTATATGTATGTAACGTAACTACTGGCCCGAATATCTCTTCGCAAACAACTTTCATATCAGCGCGGGTATTGGTAATAATTGTGGGGTTTATTAACAAGTTGGTTCTCTTTCCACCCGCATATAACGTCGCTCCATTTTGAAGAGCCTCATTTATCCACGACTCAACGCGGTCGGCGGCAGTTTTATCTATCAAAGGTCCAACGATTGTATCATTTTCTAACGGATTACCGTATTTTATTACATTTGTTGCGGCAATAAAGTCCCCTGTGAACGCTTTAGCAATTTCTTCATGAACATAAATTCGTTGAACTTTTATACAACTTTGACCTGCTTGTCCATAAGCGCCAAGTGCGATGCGTTTTGCTGTTTGAACACAGTCGGCAGTTATATCTACAATCATAGCGGCGTTTCCGCCCAATTCAAGAACGACTTTCTTTTTTCCGGCGATTGATTTCAAATACCAGCCGACCTGTGCGCTGCCGGTAAAAGTAAGCATTTTAAAACGATCGTCTTTAACCATATTCTCAGCTAATTCGTTTACCGTCGGTACAATATTTATCATCCCGGCGGGTGCACCTGCCTCAAGAATTATTTCACCGAGTAACAAAGCTAAAAGGGGGGCTTGCGGCGCCGGCTTTAGAACCATGGTATTCCCTGTCGCTATACAAGGTGCCACTTTGTGAGCAACAAGATTAAGCGGAAAATTGAACGGTGTAATCGCTAAAATCGGACCGATGGGAAAACTTCGAATTATTCCAAATCGTTTCTCGGAATGCGATGCAAGGTCGAGCGGAATTGTTTCTCCGCCGATACGTTTAGCTTCTTCGGATGCATATTTAAAAGTAAAGATTGCGCGTTCGAGTTCCGACCTTGAATACATTATCGGTTTACCGCTCTCTAACGTCATTAAATGTGATAGTTCTTCTTTACGAGTCGAAAGTATATCAGAGATCGACTCTAATATCGCAGCGCGTCTGTAGGAAGGTAAAATTTTTGACGTGTGAAAAGCACTTTGAGCTGATGAGATAGCATCTTCAATATCGGACTCTCCGGCAAGGTATATTTCAGCAACAACCTCGTTAGTGAATGGATTGACGATATCTCTTTTTAGTTTTGACGTTCTACGTTCAGAGCCAACTATGAAAGGATATCTGGTTTTCATTTCAATTTTGAGAGTAAAATTGTTCTATAAAATCTAGTAAATGATCTGTCCCGACAATTTGCCGCTCTCCGGTTCTTCGATTTTTCACTTCGACATTTCCTTTAACTATATTCTTCTCTCCGACTATTACTTGAAGCGGCATACCAAGCAGGTCGGCATCCTTGAATTTGAAACCGGGACTAACATTCGATCTATCATCGTATAGTACACTTATCTGATTGTCTAATAAGTTTTTGTATATATTCTCTGATACTTTAACAACGTTCTCAACATTAGAATTCACTAATACCTGATGCACACGGAACGGAGTAATAGTTTTATTCCAGATAATTCCAAATTTGTCGTGGTTTTGCTCTATGTTGCAAGCAATAATTCTCTCAACCCCGATACCGTAACTTCCCATTATAATCGATTTCTGTTCACCTTTCTCATCAAGAAACAAAGCGTTAAGTGCATTAGAGTATTTAGTTCCGAGTTTAAAGATGTGGCCTAATTCTATTGCATTCACTATGCGATAAGGTTTATTGCAATTTACACACGGCTCGTGTGCAGTAACGATTCTCAGATCGTAATAACCATCAACTTTTACATCTCGCATTAAATCGATATTACCAATGTGGTAATCGTTTTTATTCATTCCGCTTATTAAATTGTTCGCATTCTCAAGCCGCTTGTCAGCGATGATTTTAAAACCCTTCAAACCGATAGGACCTATAGAGCCAGCATCCGCACCTGTTAATTCTGCAAGCTCATCGGGATGCACGGGCCTTGCATTCTGTCCGAGTATCGATTGTATCTTGGTCTCATTCAGTTGATCGTTGCCCATCATTAGAATGAGTACTGGATTTCCATCCTGTATATATACCAATGATTTTGCGAGAATATTTTCACTGACTTTTAAAAATGTAAGAAGTTCATCAATTGTCTTCACATTCGGTGTATGAATTTCTTGCAACGGCAAACTTTCGGTATGCCTTACAGCTTTTGCCGCGTTAGATGTAGCAATTTCTAAGTTTGCAGCATAACCACAGTTATCACAAATTGCGCATGTATCTTCTCCCGATTCTGATTCACACATAAATTCCTGGGAACCACTGCCACCCATCGCTCCGCTCGAAGCCCCCACAACGAAGAACTTCAAACCTGCACGATTAAAAATCTTTTTATAAGCTTCTGCATGCAAATCGTAACTTTTATCAAGTCCTTCCCACGACGAATCCAAGCTGTACGAATCTTTCATAATGAATTGTCGTCCGCGCAGAACTCCTGAGCGCGGGCGTGGCTCGTTCCTGAATTTCGTTTGAATTTGATACCATATCTGAGGTAAGTCTTTGTATGATTCAATATGGTTTGCCGCCACCCAACTGATTACCTCTTCGTGAGTTGGAGCCAACACGAATGGACGGTTTTTCAGATGGAACATCGTATCACCAAATGCTTCTACACGTCCAGTTTTCTCCCAAAGTTCTGTGGGATTAAGCGCAGGAAGATGAAACTCTTGACCACCGATAGCATCCATTTCTTTTCTTATCAAATCCATCACATTCTTCATTACTTTGTAACCCAACGGTAAAAAAGCGAACACACCCGCCGCAAGTTGACGCATTAAACCTGCACGTAACATTAATTTATGGCTTGGAATTGATGCCTCCGAGGGAACTTCTTTAAGGGTCGGTATAAAATTTTTAGATAAGCGCATATTTAAAATTTTGGATTTGAGATTTTTGCGCCATGGGCGCACCCGCCTCTGGCGGAAGATATTAGATTTATTAATTTTGAGTTTTTCATGTTTAATTCCTTTCGTACCCCCGGGCAGAGTTGAACTGCCGACCAACGGTTTAGGAAACCGCTGCTCTATCCACTGAGCTACGGGGGCGAATTAATTGCTAATAGTTAAAAGTCGATGGTTAATTGATAAATAGCAACTAACAATTGAACGCACACTGGGTTGAAAAATATAAGAATATTTTAGATTATCCTCAACTCTCGTTCAAATGTTAAGATTTCATCAATATCAATTCTCAGCGATTACCAGATGTTATTAATATCAACTCCCCATCTTGATCCACTTTCACCCAATATCCATATCCGGGTTGCAATATATCAATTATTTGATACGCAAAGTTGTAACAATAAAACTCAGACATGCTTAAAGTCGGTGGGATAACTTGGATGTTGCTGACAGACACAGGAGTGCTTACAGCGCCAATCAAATTCCATCCAGCCCGAACACTAACAGTATCATTAGAAATCTGTTTTCCTGAGATTCCAATCTGTTCTGAATTATTAAATTTGAGCCAGTATCCTTCTTTAGTCCGTAATGAATCTCTCATTATATAATTTTCTAGATAAATAAAAGCTGGTGATGTTGAGGATGGATAGATTATATCTTTGCGAGCATCTACTACATCAAGCGGTAAAGACAATAGATTCCATCCGCGGTTCACTGTAATAAAATATTTTAATTTTTCACCTATCCCTCTTAGAATGACTTTTAGCGGACTATGACTCGATGTAGAATTATGATAAATAAATAATGTATCATAGAATACGCCAAATGAATCCGGAGAGAATGCAACATTCAGTAAATAATTGTTTCCGATTCCAATTTTGAAATCTCCTCCATTAGGTAGGAGAAAATTATCGGATAATGATAATTGTGCAAAACCTTGTAAAGTATCATTCGAAGTGTACAGATTTTGTATTGTTATTATTGTATCTTTAACAGTAGCTAAATCGATGGTTCCAAAATCTACAGATGTAACGTTTACTAACATATCTCTATATTTTGTAGTGTCGGGTAATAACAAAATAAGGCGAATATCATCGACGTAGATACCGTCATCAGTAAGACTGCCATCACTACGAAGTCTGAATCTAAATTTGAAGTTTGAAGAAACATAAGGTGTTACGTCCATTTCTTCTTCTACCCAGTTTAATTGTTTATCGTCGTATCCGTGTGTACCGAGCGTCTGTACACCCGATCCGCTTGCAGGTTTTGTATATTTACCGCGCAGTGTCGTCCAGGATATCCCACCATTGCTTGAAGCTTCGACGGTGGCAAAATCCCACTTTTTTTCGATTGACCATTTAGTAAAAAATTTTAATTTAACCTCTGTTGCCCCAGCAAGCTTTAACGACGTTAGAAGTGTTAAACTATTGTCAACGCTATTTGTATATTGCCCTGTTGGACTATCGGTGAACGCAAACGGAGGTGTGTTGTTATTAGTAGTCAAACCCCAACCTGTTCCCGTTGTCCAATTTGCGATTCCGTTATTGGCGCTATCAGAGAAGACTAAACGTACAAGCTTTTTTCCAATAAACAACGGGATGGTATCTATTGTAACTCTGCCCGACTGATCAGTTATTGTAGTAAATACCTGAACGTTAATACCTGTCTGTGCGAAAGGCGCAACGGCGCACTGAAAGGTATCAATTTTTGATGTAAAAGGAGATAATGCATTGATGTTAACAAGATTGCTCGGAACTTGAATTGCAGGATTGGAGGATAAAAGTTGAATTGAAATATTTTTAGCAGTATCCAGACCTTTATTACGGAGAGTAATTCTAATCGTAAACTTTTCTCCTCTTTCAAGATAACCGTCGCTGCTGCTGTCTATTATTGACCTTTGAGCGATTACAGGATAACTGCCAACTGCATTTGATAAGTATTTATTTGGAAATAAATTTTCTTGAGCAAGTGGAAAAATTCTACTTGAAGGGGGCCAAAAACCGTCAGAAGCACTGCCAACTTCTGGTGTCATAGCAAAAATTTTTCCATTATTTGCTATATCTCCGTCGTACATAAAATCATCACTGTTGCCCCGAGTAGAATAACCGACAGTTTGCATATCTGTTCCATAGACATAGTTATTAAATGCAGTTAAATCTTTAGCTAATTCTCTATAGATTAAAGAATCGGGAGTTTCACGGCTGAGGGCACCGTAAGGATATACAAGCAAGTTAGAATAAGTATGATAATTGAAACATGCTTTGATCTTTTTCCCTACTAGAAAATCTCGGATTGCTTGGTCTTCGGGTTCAGAGAAAGGAGCAGTTCCTCGATATGTGTCGCTTGATGGTGTTGTGCTCGACCCGCCGTTGGGTGCATTCCAATAGTCATAAGGACCGTAGTTCCTGTTAAGGTCAACACCATATGAATTGTCTGAATTTAGTCTTCTATTCTTCCGCCACATACCACCACCATTAGGATTAGTGGTTTGATTGTAAACATAACCGTCAGCACTTATTACTGGTATAAACCACATTTGCCTATTATTAATTAAATAAGTTGCTTCAGCGTTAGTACCATAATTTTCTAATAGCCACCACATATAGTAAAGTACGGTCATCATTGATTGTGGTTCGCGGGAATGTGTAAGAGCTGTGTATAAAACAGACGGCTCATTGATTTCATTTATATCAGGATTATCAGAAATTTTTACAGAATAAATCGAACGCCCTTGAATTGTAGCACCTATGATTTGTTTAACCGTGATCAGAGACGGATACAGTAATTTCATCGAATCGAGTTGTTGAACTATTTCTGTGTAAGTATAATATCCTCCCATACTCCCGTATCCGAATCCGAGTGCGTTGTAGGACGCCGGGTGAAGTCGCTCTGAATAATATTTTTCTAAGTCATCTATTAAAATCTCAACGAAAAACCCAGAAGAAGTTAAAAGTGCCAAATCGTTATCCGATACTGTAAAAACTAGCTTATCACCTATTTTCCCATCTGCGCCCTCCAGATCAATTCCGAGAGATATTATTTTTTCGATTGTGAGCCTATCAGGAACAGGTACACGAACTTGTTTATATTTTTCTGAAGAGATTGCAGTGGTAATTAATAAAATAATAAGGTATGATGTGAGAACTGATTTTTTCATAATATAATTATTTGTGAAAATTTTTAAAAAATATTAATTAAGAATATCTGTAGTATATCTTATTTTTTTCTGGAAAAAACTTTTTAGCAAAGTGCAACACTTATCGTTCAATATACCACCGACGGTATGTACACGATGATTCAACCTTGTGTCAGTGGTGATTGTGTACAAGGATGTGCAAGCTCCTGTTTTATCATCGTAAGCACCAAAGACTAATATCGGGAGACGAGCCAACACGATAGCGCCAGCGCACATCGGACAAGGTTCGAGTGTTACATACATCTCGCAATTTTCCAGTCGGCGCGAACCTAAGAAAGCAGCAGCAGCTGTTATTGCTATTATTTCTGCATGTGCTGTTGGGTCTTGTAAAGCTTCTATCTGATTGTATCCTTTACCAATAATTTTGTCTTCGTAAATAACGACGGCACCCACAGGGACTTCGTTTCGGTCGTAAGCTTTCTGAGCTTCTCGGTAAGCAAGTTCCATCCAACGGGTGTATTTTTTTTCGTTTCTCGTCTCATGCATGACGTCGAGAGTGATGATATTTATAATTTGAAATAATTGTACGCCTGAAGGGACTTGAACCCCTAACCCTCTGCTCCGAAGGCAGATGCTCTATCCAATTGAGCTACAGGCGCGTTTAATATTTTTATTTATCCGCATTAGTTTCACCTCAGTGGATTCTGAAAATTACTAATAAGTAATAAGATTATTTCAATTATCCTAAAGTTCGGCTAATTTCTGAAATTGAAGTTTGTCCTAAAAGGACGGCTCGCACAGCGGAATATCTGATTGATTTGAACCCATTGAGAACAGCTGCTTCTTTTAACCAGGTAAGAGGTGCTTGTTGGTATATTAAATCTCTCATTTGTTCATCTATTACTAATACCTCGTGTAAAGCGATTCTGTTTAAATAACCAGTTCCATCACACGCCTCACAACCCGTTCCCCGATAAAAAACAAGATCTGTCTTACTTGTATCGAGTCCGAGGTGTATTATTTCCTCTTTCGTTGGATTATAAGAAACCTTACAGTTTATACAGATAGCACGTATTAGTTGCTGATAAATAATTCCAGACAGAGTGGGGGCAAGCCAATGCGGGGAAATCCCAAGATTGATAAGTCGGGGAATAGTTCCGATCGCGTTACCGGATAACATTGTTGTAAGAACTAAATTTCCGAATAGAGCAGCTTCTGCGGCAATAACACTCGTTTCGGTATCACGGATTTCACCAATTAAAATTACGTTGGGTTTTTGTCTTAGAATCGCTCTCAATGCGTCTGTATAGGTAAAAGTTTTATCTGTACTTACTTGTACTTGTCCGGCAAAATCAAGTTTATGTTCAATTGATTCTTCAACGGTTAAAATATTTTTTCCCGACATTTTTAATTCGTTTACCGCAGAATAAATTGTAGTACTTTTTCCGCTCGCAGCAGGCCCTGTAACGATAACTAAACCTGAATGTTTGTTAAGCAGATAGAGAAATTTTTTGAGATTTCTTTCTGAAAAACCAAGGTCTTCGATAGCTCT
>JBBINX010000062.1:0-14556 GCA_037443685.1 Ignavibacteriales bacterium | reverse complement strand
TATTAATTATAACTTCTCCACCTGCATTAATAACAACCTGATCAACAGTAACTGCGACTATAACCACAATTGTATGTTCATTTAAAATTGTAATTACACCAGCTGTAGAGGTTGGAGAATTAGTTGCATCAACCCAGCCGTCATTATAAACTTGCCAAGTAGATGCATCGCCCCAATTGCCGTTTGCTTTTGAGCGGTAGTCGCCATTAGCCTGGCTAAAAACGACACTTGACGATAAAAATACCATCAAGCACATGCTTAAAAATAGTTTTAAGTTTTTCATAACTTACTCCTTAATTATTTGTTTGTTTTTTAATCATTGTGGTTCGACCTACCATCAGTCGGTTAACGGACGGTTTGCCAACCACATTTATTTTTTAGTGAATCAATATCATTCAATAGCATTGGACCGGTTTTATTGCTGTATAATTATTTCTTCAGTTTTCAATATTTTTTGTCTGTGCTATTTTTGTGGCACATGTTTCGCGTATAACAAGCTGTGTTGGTAAAACAATGTGGTGCTCGCGTGTAACACCGGGCTCTGCTATAGTCTCGAGCATTACTTGCACTGCACGAGAGCCAAGCTCGTGAGTCGGCTGGCGAACACAGCTTAACGCAGGCGAGAGAAACTTGCTAACATCGCTATCGCCGTAGCACATAATGTCTATATCGTCCGGGATTTTAACACCTAATTCCTTTGCCGCTTCATAAATACCAAGTGCAACAGGATAAGTTACGGCAAAAATAAATTCAGGTATGCCGCCTGTTTTGTACAGCTTTTTAAAAGCATCGTAGCCGGCACTTTTTCCAAATCCACCGTTGATTACCCATTGTTCATTAAATGGAATTCCATACTTTTTCATTGCATCCCGGAAACCCTGTAGTCGGTTTTTACCTATGCTTATTTCAGTATTCCCGCCTAAAAATCCTAATTTTCTGTAGCCAATTTGAATTGCGTGTTCAATGGCAAGGAAAGTGCCTTCGATATCATTCCCCATTACCGAACTGAAGCTTGGTAAAGGCGGCTCCGGAATACGGTCTATGAACATCAGCGGTATCCCCTTTTTTTGTATCCACTTGAATATCTCGAATTCACGCGTCTCTTGAGATATTGAAATTATAATACCATCCACACGCATAGAAACGAGTGTTTGCAGATGTCTTTTTTCGCGTTCGGCATTTTCCTGAGAAACAGTTAGAATTGTTTCATACTTATTCTCGAATGCAGTGTTATACACTCCCTCAATAACAGAGCCGAAAAAGAAGTGAGCAACTTTAGGCACAACGAGACCTAACATATTCGACCTGCGAGCCGATAGATTCCGCGCCATAAAATTTACCGAGTAACCTAACTCGTGTGCAACCTTTTTAACACGCTTCGTCATATCAATCGAAATATCGGGATGCCCGCGTAATGCTTTTGATACAGTTACTTGCGAAACTTTTAGCTTTTGGGCTATGTTTTCGAGCGTGATGTGTGAACCGTTTTTCATTACTTATTCCCCTTTTGATATTTTTCGATCTCGATCGCCGCAAGCAAAAATGGTCCATAACCCTTAAAATCATTTGTCCGTTTTGGCTCGCTGATGTAATACTCAAAACTTCCATCTCGGTAAGGATTTCCACCCAGACCGGATACTTTTACGACACCATTCAGATGAATAATACCGTCTTTGTTAACAGTAACAAACCTGTCGAGAATTGAGCTGAAAGATTCGACTGCTTCATCATAATAGTTTGGCTGTAAATATCCTTTATTAACTCCTTTCGCAAAAGCATAAGTGAACATTGCCGATGCCGACGCTTCAAGATAATTTCCTGGTGTAGTCTGCTTATCGACCACCTGATACCACAGTTTGGAATCTTTATCCCGTTGTTTTGATATATTTTCCATAAAATTTTGAAAGATGCATACTAATTCTTTTTGAGCGGGATGGTCGATGGGAAAATAATCGAGCACATCTACAAGCGCCATAGCGAACCAGCCGAGTGAACGTCCCCACAGATTAGGTGAACAGCCGGTTACTTTATCAGCCCAGCGTTGTTGTTTGCTCTCATCCCAACCGTGAAAATACAGTCCGGTGCGTGTGTCGTATGTGTGTTTAGCTATTAATATAAATTGTTTGACGATATCGTCGAAGGCAGTCGTTTCGTCAAACATAACTGCATACAATATATAGAACGGCTCAGCCATATACAAACCGTCTAACCACATTTGGTATGGATAAATATTTTTATGCCAGAAACCACCTTCGCTCGTTCGCGGATGCAATGCTAATTGTCTGCGTAATGTATCTGCCGCCCACTTGTATTTGTTTTCATTAAATAAGTCGAATGCGTGCAATACCGCCTTGCCAGGCGCGACGTTATCTATATTAAATTCAGTCAGTTTATAGGTTTTAATAGAGCCGTTTTGTGTAATGTAATGGTCGAGGTTCTTTTTGAGATAATCTCTATAACGCACATCACCTGTGTGTCTGTGCATTTGATAGAATGCTTCTAACATTAAACCCTGTTCATAATTCCACCGTCTGGATTTTTCTTCGTCAGGATATATAATAGAATCCGGATGCATCGTGATAAAACTATCGGCGATGCGTTTGGACCACGGCTCGTCCTCCGGAATTCGAACAGTACTTTGCCCAATACTGCAGGCAAAAATAAACCCGGTTAATATGATTGGACTAATTATATTCTTTAGAAATAGTATCATTAAAATTTTTTTCAAATTGTTGCTAAGCTAATTGAACACGGATTGCACTGAAACTCACTGATTTACACAGATTTCTTCATCAGTATTTATCCGTTCAATCAGTGTGCATCCGTGTTCTATTTTTTATTTAATTAATAGCATCTGCTTAACATCTACCGATTTATCGGTTTGAATCCGGTAAAAATATACGCCGGAAACTAAATTAGTTGCGTCGAAATTCAACGTATGCACGCCGGCATTCTGGCGACCTTCGTACAGGGTAGCAACTTCTTGTCCTAATATACTAAACACTTTTACAATAATAAAAGATTCTGCTGGTAATCCAAATCTGATAGTCGTAGAAGGATTGAACGGATTAGGATAATTCTGGTCAACAAAGAATGATTGAGGAATCCCATCTATAATTTCGACTGAATTTGGCGCACACAATAAACTTCCGGAGCCGGTAACAATATTTGCAAGCGGTACAGTAACATTATGTGTGCAATTATCCAACACACCGGCAGTTAGATACAATAATCCGTTGATTGTGGTTGCTTGTGACATAGCAACACCAGCGGTATTGTTGATTGTCAGATTGTTCACAGTTGCGGGCATTAGTATGCTGGTAATTTGTGAAGCTGTACCGTTGAAAGTGTAATTTGCTTGGGTGCTTAAAGTTTTATCGCCTGTATTAGTAAGATTGCCTTCGATACCTGCGATGTTCGAGGTTTGCAAGGTTGCTGCTGGATTCAGCATAAAGAAGCCACTGCTGCCAGTCAATGTAGTAGAACCGATATTTAGTGTTGTACCTCCATTTACTTCTATGTTTATTGCAGCAGCGGTAGTAGTATAAATATTCGTGAATGTTAACGATTGTGTGCCAGCTTTCGCAAAAACAAATTTACCCAAACCGCCTGCCGATGTACCAGTCGAATTTTGAATCCTTGCGTTTGATACACTTACATTACCATAAAAATTCCAAGTGGCTGTACCTGAATTTCCCTGACTTCCTCTGGAAATCGAAAAATTGGTCCACTCGACATTTGTCGGATTTCCGGTAACAGTAACATTTCCGTAAATATTCACAGTAATACTCGTGTAGGGATTGCTCGTACCATTCGAGGTTACAGAAACTAAATTTGTGGCGCTTTGTCCTGCCGATACATTGAGGTTACCTAAAATGTTGACTACTACCGAGCTATCTGCAACTGGCGCCCCAAATTGCCATCTGCCCGAACCGGTGCTGATAACATTAACATCTCCTCGAACTGTAATGACACCTCGAACCCAACCGAGGTTTAAATTTGCACTCCAATTTGGACAATTAACAGTTAAATTAAAGAACGACTGAACTGCATTTAAACTTGTTGTGGCACCAGCAATACCTGTGAGTAGGCAAGTTGAACCGTCGTTCCAAGTAGCCGTTGGAAGTCCAAGGTTAGTTGCCGGCGGATGTCCTAATTCAAAAGTACCGTTGATAACCCACGAGCCGGAAGTTTTAAGGATTAATCCGAGCTCTTTCAGATAACCATTTACAATAACAGAAGCACCATTAATTTTTATTGTATCCGTACCAGTACCTACAGTTATCGTATGTGCAGCTTGAATTGTAATTACACCGGATAATCCTGGAGGCGGTTCAGTTGCAGGACTCCAAGTTCCACCGCTAAATCTTTCCCAGCTACTAGCAGTACGCCATTCGCCTGTTACACGCGAACGATAGTCGCCAGTAGCTTGACTAAAAAGTTGTGCGTTAATGGATAGCAATAAGCAAACTAAAAATAATGTTGTAAATTTTGTTTTCATATTAAGTCCTTTAATGTTTCTGTTTATATTTATTTTTATTATCTAATTGATAACGGCAGTACATACGACGTGCCGATTATAAAATTATGAGTAATGTTTTTATTGAAGTTAACGTTAGTTGCCCATTTATCTTCGTAACGAATTTTTAAATATTCGTAAGCAAAATTAATGTGAATGTTATTTATACGATAACCCAATCCTGCAGAGTATCCGTCAGAAGAAACAGGATCGCCTGGATTATAATTACCTTCTGGCTCAAATATTTCGACCTGAGTCCAGTATCCAACTCGAAGTGCTAATTGAGAAATTGGTAAATACTCTAACCCGATTCTGAATGTTGAGCAATCGAGCCAAGGTTTTGATGTCATTGTATCTTGCGAATATTTAGCAGAGGTGTAAGTAAGATATTCGTAATCCGCTGTGACTGTAAAATTATTCCGAAGCGCAATACCAATTCCTAACGTTCCACGCCATGGTAGAGTAATTTTATCGGAGGAGTTAACTTCCTGAGAATTCATCAAAACTCCGACAGTATCAACGCGGACAACCGACTTATAATCGCGTTTAATAATTGTCGGGGGTTTTACTGCAAATCCAAAACTAATATTCGCACTGCGATAATTAGCGCTGATTGTATATTCATACCCCTTAAAATTCGAAGTTCCGGTTTTAATCGTATCCTGTTGATATCGATACAGACCAAAGTAATCTCTAAACATTCTCATTTCACCACGACTGATAATGGATTCGGAATCATCAGCTTTCCCATCGAGGAACAATGTTGAAAAACCGAGTGAAAGTTTTTCAGTCAGTGCCGCTGCAACAGCTCCTCCGTAGCCGTTTATCGCACCAGTTCTTTCGCGCACAGTCCTATACCAGTAAACTAATTTCGAATTCTCAATATCGTTATTTGTTGGTAGAATAAGAACTCCCGACCTAAACGATCCGATATCGGGAGAGAGGACGTTGTTGTTTTCGTAATAATAATTTAGATTAGCATACTGGACGATTCCGAAGCCGACAGAAAAATTTATACCTTCGACAGAAAAAGGTACCCCGATGGAAAATTGGATAGGTAACAGCTTATTTTTTGATTGTTTCCAATTCGGCTCAAAATTATCGAATGGTCGCTGAACAGAATCCCCGGCGTTTGGTGGGAAATTCCGAATAGTATCAGGGTCAGGAATATTTCTGGTTAATCCCTGCATTAATAGACTAAAATTTGGATAGTATAAAAGTGGGACCCAATGTTGAATTTGCTCGGCTCTTTTATTTTGCTGCAGTCCACTTACAGATATCTGAATACCTTCCAAAGATTGGAGACCTGCTGGGTTTGAAAACATCGTCGAAGGGTCGTTCTTGATTCCCAATGTTACACCCCCCATAGCGCGCGCAACAACTGAAGGTATAGTTGTGTTATTTAAACCTTGCATGGTTAAAGGAGTATTATAGACTTGAGCAACTGCAAATACCTGAAAGACGAAAAAGTAAATTAAAATAATAAACGGAACTAACGATAATTTTTTCATTGTAAACCTACTCCTAAACTAATCCGATGTGTATTGCCGAGATATTTTCCGAGAGAGCCGTAACTGTAATCTACAGAATAATTAATTTTGTTAATTGAATGTTTGATACCCGCGCCGAAAGTTAAATTTTCGTTGTCGTAATTGTATTTGTATCCCATACGCAGCGACACTGTATTTGCAAATTCATATTCCATTCCTATGTGTGCCTGTTGATCGTAGTCGTTCGGATGGAACAAGTCGAATGCGATACCCAATCTACTGTCCTCTGATTGCGTAAAAAGACTATTCGGTCCGATCAAATCTCCAGCGATACCAACCCTAAATAAAAGTGGCACAAGGTTTTTTTCGATTGCGTATTTAACCTGACCGCCGAAATTTTGAACTGCCGCACCCACTTCCACTGACCTGAAGCCGGTATGATACCTCATTCCAAAATCAAAAAGTAAAACCTTACCGTAAGTATTAACTTGTTGGTCGATACCTTTACTAATATCTAGGACAGAAAAAGTTTTTTGATCGTACAAAGATTCGTAGGCATATTTGATAGTTAGCCCTGTAGAAAATTTATCGGTCAGATTACGAGCAAACGACAATCCGACTACATAACTGAAAGGATTGAAAGTTCTGCCTGTTAGTCCAGGCTCTGGCAGTTCTTTTATAAACGGTCGAGTTAGAACTGCCTCCTCGAATACTCCATAATCAACATACTGAATCTGAAATCCAAAAGCTCCGATATCAGATACGTTTATTGCATACGCAAAAGCTCCTTGCTTAGCGTCGAATAACCAATCAATAAATGTAGCAGAGAATTCATGGTTATTAGTTAATGCTAATCCACCTGGGTTCCAAAACACTGCTTCAACGCCGGAAGCCCAAGCGCTATAAGCATCGCCAAGAGCGTTGGCTCTTGCACAGGGAATAATTTTTAAAAACTGCATCGAGGTTTTTGCAACTTTCTGCGATACGGCTTGCGACACAAGGAGGGGAATCATTAAAATCAATAAGAGATATTTTATTTTAGTATTCATAAAGTGTATTCCTTTTCTCAATGGATAACCACAAATTTATTCCACGCCCGATTCCCTAAGAAGTCTTCGACTACAAAATAATAGACGCCTGAAGCAATCCATTGATTGTTCTGGGAAACTTGAAACCAAGCGGTGGAGTATTCATCGGAATCGTGTTCGATGGTTGCTACTAGCTGACCGACATAAGTAAAAATACGAATAGTACAGCGAGCTGGCAATCCAAAAAATCCAACTTTGTTAGAAATATCACCCATTATGGAAGTACCTGCAGACAAAGAACTAACCACAAACGGATTTGGTGAGGCGTAAACTTTACCAAGTTTTGCCGCTGCCGGCGCTTGAGTTACGTGATAATATAAATTCGTTTTTCCGCTCCACCCACCCGATGTATCTACTGACACTACAGAATAGTAGTAACCAGCACCGATGTCGCTCGAATGATCTATATATACATAAGCACTCTCAGGCAATAAAAGCGGAGTTACATTACCAAGACCTACAGTATCTCTAAAGTAACGGGGGTCGCGAATTCCGATACTATCAAGAATTTTCCACGGACCAATCGGGCTGTTAGATACCAATAAGAGGTAATGACTAAAAGGAGCAGCCATGCGAGGAGTATTGAACGACTCAACCTGCGGTCCCCAGATAATCATATTAGAGGCGGCGATTGTATTTCGAACAATAATTTCAGGTGCCGGACACGGTATGGGAATAGTAGAATATCGTCCAGCATCGAAAGGTTTTGGTGCCGGCGGATAGATATCAAATGCGACCGGCGATGGTTCATATTGTGAAGTATCGTATTTAACCAATTGCCTTCCTGTGTACATCTGTATAGCACGGTCGGCAACATCGCGGATAGATATTACTTTGGAATTGACATAATCTGGTAGAGAATATTTTTTTAGGTAATTACTCCCCATAACCGCATTGACATCTTTATTGTTTAAAAAATTGTACTTGAGTGTGTTATACCAACTTGGTACAGGATGAGTACCGGGGCTTGGTTCAGTAGGGGTTCCGTTGTTTCCCCAACCACCACCAAGGTCAATATATTGTGAATCAGTTTCAACTCCGGCACCAAAACCTGCAACCTCTGCCATGACAAAATAGATTTTTTCTCCGGGGAGTAAATTGTACGGTCCGTAGCTAAAAATCTTTCCAGTCGGGTTTCGTAATGATGCCGTCCAATTCGGCTTTCCTCGCCCAATCATGTACGTTCCAAAATTAATAGAATCGCTGCTGCCTCTGAATGGAGCAACGTAACGCAATTCGCCGGGGTTTAGGTTAAGTCGAAGTTTAGTTAAATCGAGATTTCCATTATCCCAACGGATGCAGTATGGTTGCTTCAGTTTTGCATTCGGGTCCCATACTACATTTGTATCGCCGGGTTGGTTCATAGCAATAAAACCTTGATTCTTTCTTATTAGTTTATCATAATCGTAGTATAGAGGTAAAAATCCAACGGCTTGAGGAGCTGTAAGCCCACCACCATTTATATTCGATGAAGCCCACAAATCAAAATATTTAAGGTCTGGAACTCCATCCATCTGATGGTTATAATTCATATAACGTCGCCAGTCATATCTTCCGTAAACACTCATTTTTGATACATCGGGTTTGTCGCTTCTGTAACTACCTTCTAACCATACATTATTATTGACTCTTTCTCCGGCAAACATCGATGGAGCAAGCGAGTGAGCCCAAGCCACTGTAATCATCCTTAGAGTGTCAATTCTATAAGGAGGCGATGGTGTTGTTCTATTACCGGTATTCTCTAATTCATATTCATAAATTATAAAATCGTCATAATCTGGAAAGCTCCAAGCGCGGCTCGTGCGAGTAACTGTAATTCCTAAAGGAGTATCCCATTTAGATATAATTATTTCTTCAGCTTCGTTTGGATTGTAATTAGGGTTTATTTGTCCGTTAGTCAAAAGTGGAAAATTAGTTTTCCGCTCTAAAGAAACAGGAAAACTGAAAACGTTTTCGACTGTAATCGACTGCCCAGCTGATGTACTTGCGGCACCGCATTGCACATATTTGCGCGTGCGTGAACCGATCCCTGTATCTGCTGCAATATACAAACCGCCACCAAAAGAATTGTATTGTCCTTTGTATTCTATTCCATCTATTATCATGCGCGATTTGCCAGGCCACTCGAATGAGGGTTGACCGACTGTAGCCCCACCGCGTCCGTTATCTAACGCTCTGCCAAGGTCGCCAGTATTGAAAACAGATTGATGTAGCATACCTCGTGTATGGACTTCGAACCGTTGTGATTGCGAAAACCCTGTGGAGTAAATAATTGTTAAAAGGAAAATAATAAATTTGAACGATTTCGTTTTACTATACTGTTTTATTATATATTCTCTCATAAGTCTATAGCAACTCCTAAATTAAATGAACGGGGTTGATTCGAATAAATCAAAAACGATTTGTCTAAACCTAAATGTGGGTCTCTTGAGCGTTTATCGTTAAGGTATCTTAAAATACCCATTTTATATGCTGTTATATTGGGGTTGAGCTGACCGTCGACGTCCGATTGAAAGATATAGTTGTAATTGTACTGTTTCGTATTGAATAGATTAAATATTTCGAAGTAAATACTTGCATCGACTCCGAAAAAGTTTTTAATTCGTTTTGACATCTTAACGTCAGTGTTATATTCCCAAGGCGACTGCATGTTACCCATTTCAACCATTCCGATTGCATTATAGTAGGAATATGGTCTGCCGCTTCTCAATGATGTGTGCGAAGCAATCGAGATATCTGCGAAAGGATAAAAAGAACCTATATTGATACCCCAACCATCGCCGGTGAAATATCCGAGACTAATAAGTATGTTATGCGTCCTGTCGAAATCGAGCAAAATATCTTTAAACTCAGTATTACTGGGAACCGTAGGAACGTCGGGCTTAAAGCTCGGCATCCTGCTTCCGACAGAACTGCTTTTTCCTGAAGCTACACTATATTGATAATTAAGTGATCCAGTAAGGTCTCCTCTTCGTTTGTTCAGTACAACTCTGAAACCACGAATATCTGCATACGCTCTGTTAATATATGATGTATAATTATCTCTGCCCAAACTGTCCGAGAAGGTTGCAGCTTGAACTAAATTCTTTACATCCTTGTAATAACCACTCACATCTAAAGTGAACCCTTCTCCCAAACCTTGAATCACACCAACATCATAACTATTCGTTGTTTGAGGTTTAAGTGTCGGATTTCCTAAAGTAACCGCCTTTATAGGATTCCCTAAGGCTGTCGCTGGTTGCGAAAGTGAATTCAATAGATATTGAAAAGAGGGCCTCTGCATAAACGAGCCATAATTAAGATGAAATACAGTATTTAAATAAACTGGGAACGAAACACCTACGCGTGGCTGTAAACGTGCTAATATGGGGGCATTTACACTCATCGCATCTTTTGTATAGACGTTTTGATTTAGGGTTGTATCGAATACCTTATATGGTGCATAGATATTAGGGTTGTATTTCACATTTTGTGCCCACAAGTCCCACCTTAAACCTACATTAGCAATCATCCCCTCGAATTCCATTTTATCCTGTATATACAAACTTGCTTCTATAGGTTTTGCTGTGTAAATATTGTATTGTGGAATCTGGTCGGACATTGCCCTACGATCATTTACATTTATCACATATAGATTCGATTGCAAACCTATATTCAATAAATGAGATTTTTCGACCTGGCTTGTCATGGCTGCATCTATTGAGTATGTCCGAGTTTCACTATCGTTATAAGTGCTAGAGCCAGTACCCACAATAAAACCATCGGGTGTAGTTACAGGTTGCGCCATTCTTTTACTCCACTCAATTTTACCTAATAACGAATCCTCTATTGATATTGGGTACGGAGATGAACCTTGTTTTACTCGGGTAATTAATGTGTTTGCTTTGATTTCGTAAAACGTTCTATTGCTCAATGCTTGAGTGAAACGTAATCCTAATTGAGTATTGACGTTTTTACGATGTTGAATTGAAAGCAAATCATCCCATAACCATCTAAAATAACCAGGAGTACTTGGATTATTCATTCCGGGAAATTCATTCGTGTTATTTTGTCCGTATGCTCCGCTGATTCTCAACGATGTTCCACTTGCTAAGTCGGTTACAATGTTTCCCATAATTTGTCGTTGAACGTCGGGATGTTCTGTCGGTAACTCGGGCCACGCAACCCGGTTACGGAAGGCAAGAAACATTCTCATATTTTCGTTAATAGGTCCGCCTGACGAAATTTCTTGTGAATAGTCGATATTTTTTTCAGCAGAAAAATTATTTAGATTCCGCCTCGATTGCTTCCACAATGCCCGCGCAACTGCTAATTGAACCAAAGTATCTCGACCGAAACGGCTTATAAGAGTCTGCCCCATCGAAGTCCAATATCCAAAGCCAGGATCATCCTCAGTTGGTGATCGCCAGCTACTACTATCTAAAAGTGTAGCGAGATAAGGATTTCCCTTTACATCAAATACGTTTGTGTTGAAATATTTTTTGCCAGGTGCCCGCACATTAGTTTCAATGTGAGTTCGCCATTTATCTGATCTTCCTTCCTTCATCACGATATTAACAACTCCAGATTGGGCGTTACCATATTGGGCGCCAAAACCACTTGTAATAACTTCGACCTCTTCAACAGCACTCATTATCGGAAGTAAGCCAGTTGTATTATCCAGGGGATTGACGATTCCCATTCCGTGTAAAACATACAATTCTTCCCCTTGTCTTCCACCGCGAAAATGTCCGTCTATTACGTCAGCAGCTAAACCAATCACATCGGCGACGTCTCGTATTCCAGCAATTTGTTTGACGTCGTCAGGACGAATGATTGTACTTGTGGATGTTTTTTCACGTTCCACATCAGGGCGGGTAGCTTCAATGATAACAGGTTCTTGCTCGATTGCAGTTGAATTAATCTTGAAATTTATATTTGTCGTTCGGCCTGAATTCACAATAATCCCACGCTGTATGACCTTCTCATATCCGACCATAGAAGCTTGGATATCATATTTACCTGGCGCAACATTGAGAATATAATACGATCCTTCTACATCGGCAGCGGCACCGAGGTTTGTCCCTAAAAGCATTACATTACATCCGATTAGGGGTTCATTCGTTACTGCATCCGTAATTACTCCGGAAATTTTTCCTTCGTTCTGTGCATAGACGGAGCCCATTACAACAAGTATCAATAATCCGACTAAGCAAAAATCCCTTACGCATTTTATAAATGAGCTAGTGATAGAATTACGTTTTAAAAAATATGTTGTCGATGACGTTTGTTTCATAGATAAGAACCTTGACCTGTTAATTTCATTAAAAAATATTTATGAGATTTTCAACGAACTTTTTTTAAATGATAAAAGTTTAGAAACCTAATTATTCTTCAATTTTGACTGACTGTTTTGAAATACCAGCACCGAATAAAATTTCTGTATCTGAATTTAAAATATTTGTTTTTCGAAATTTAATGTTTTTTGAATTTTCACCTTCGATCTTGATGAGCGGCGCTTGAGGAGCTGAAAAATTTACGGAACTAATTGAAATATTCTGACCATCAGTGATATCAAGAATAGGTGAAATCGTTGAGGTAAAATCAGAATTTTGGATTTGAATATCTTTAACATCAGAGAAATTTATTCCTTTCGAACCGTTAGCATTAATTCCGATGAAGGAAATATTTTCGATCAACATTTCAGGAATACCTAACAACTCGATAGAATGGCTTTTACCATTAGTGAATGTAATATTTTCAAAATGAATATTACGAATTGTGGGAGTTGTTGTGGAGATCGGTTGAATAGGCAAACGCTCTCCCGGAGGTCCCTGCGGCGTATATAGCATATTTAGATGAATTGCCTGTTTCAAAATATCATCACCGATCATATCTTTAAACCACATATTTTCTATTATTCCACCTCTACCTCGCGCTGTTTTAATTCTCACTATCCGATCAGTACCTTTGAATTGACAGTTTACCGCGTAAATATTTCTGACACCGCCGGATGTTTCACTACCGATAACAATTCCACCGTGCCCACTCAGACCCGTACAATTTCTGATTACAATATTTTCAGATGGTCTTCCGACTCGTATGCCGTCTTTATCCCTGCCGGCTTTTATAGCAACACAATCATCACCGGTATTAAATTCACACTCTTCGATCAATACATTCTTAGACGAAGAAGGGTTCACTCCGTCGCCGTTGGGTTGATCGCCATATTCTCCCCAGGTAATAATTTTCACTTTTCGAATGATAACATTTTCGCAGTAAGTTGGGGTGATGGTCCAGAATGCTCCAAAAAGAAATGTCACCCCTTCAACGAGTATATTTTTACAATTCATCGGTTGAAAAAAAGCGGGACGTAATTCATGTCCATCTGTCCCGTCGAAAATTCTTTTTTCAACTGGGACATCGTTTTTGGCCATCTCAAAAAGAAGTTGTTCGCTTGCTTTTTTATCTACCTTAAAACTCCACCAAGGCTTACCTTGTCCGTTAAGAGTCCCTTCACCTGTTATTGCAATGTTGGTCTTTCCATCAGCATAAATGAAAGCTGAGTATTTGTAACATTCCACATCTTCGTGACGAGAAAAAACCACCGGCAGATAATCTTTGAAGTCCTGACTAAAAAGTAGTTCAGCACCCTTTGCAACGTAAATATTGATGTTATTATCCAGATGAATTGGACCGGTAAGCCATTTACCTTTTGGAATTAAAATTGTCCCACCACCTTCATCCACTGCTGCATTAATAGCATTCCTGATGGCGTGAGTATTTTTAAACGATCCGCCTTCTTGAGCTCCGTAGTCTCGTATATCAAATATTTGTGAAGGTATATTGGGACGTTCCAACTTTGGCATCTCAAATGGTGCAATAACATCTTCGATTTTATCAGGTTTAAATAGCGGAGTGTTGTGTTGACAAGCGAATAATTGGAAAATAAAAATTAAAAAGAAAAGTGATATGTGCTTTGCTATAGGCATAAGGAGCTTTTAAATAATAGTGGGTTTTATTGGAAATATTTATTAAACCGATAACTTTAACGATAACTTTAACGATAATATAAATAATTATTTTTCATTTGTCAAGTCCAAAAAACTAGAAAACGTTAATTATTTTATAGTAAAAATGCCTATTTTTCAACGTATTTATTAGAAAACGAACTAATTTGATAAGGTCTTTCTAATATTCTTTTTTAATCAATAACTATTAGAGACTTCTGAAAAATTACATCTGTAAGAAATGAATAATTTTCATAGAACACAGAAAAACACGAATTTGACGGATATACACGGATTATTATCTGTGCTGATCCGCTGAATCAGTGTTCATCCGTGTTCTGCTTTCTATTTTTCAGAAGTTTCTATTAGTGAATATAACGATTAACTTCACCCTCTACGAATGATGATCATCAGAAACTACTCCAAAAAAAACGGGCATCGTTTCGGATGCCCGTTTGATAAAGACGGCA
>JBBINX010000061.1:0-14700 GCA_037443685.1 Ignavibacteriales bacterium | reverse complement strand
CTCTATAAAGTTTGATTACTTGGTCGTGGGTCGTTTTAGGTAATTTATTATTTGACTGTCTGCCGCGTGAACGGTGAATTATACCGACGTCGCCTTCGTTAGAGTACCGTTTAAGTATTCGGTACATATGTCTTTCACTTATACGCAGGCTTTCTGCTGCATTCGATATTGTTAATTCACCGGATTTGATCCGGGTAAGGGTTTTTAATCGTTCGACTTCTTTTTGGCTCATAGTCAGGTTTTTTTGCATTCCGAGATTCCTTTTTACTTATTGGAATCTCAAATTTAAGGTTTATTCTTATTTGTTTAAGGTGTACCCTGACATTTCTACTGAGCGTTATACCTGACATTTTTGCTGGGCTATGACAGTTTTCACTGGGCTATGACATCGTTTCCTTGACATTCTTCTTTTTTTTTGGTAATATTTAGCGTGAAAAATATAATTTTAGAAACAGATACGAAGAAAATTTACTCATCTAACAAAACAGATGAGCTTGTATTTGAATTCAAGTGCGAAAAGACTAGTCAGAAGAAGGGAAAAAACAGAGCTGCAGTCTCTACAATTCTGAGAAGTGACATCTCGACTTATTTTTTCGAATATCTACAAAATTTTCAAATTCCGACATTTTTCATAAAACGATTGTCGAAGTTTGAATTATTAGTTAAAAATATAACATTTGTTCCTATATCAGTAGTGGTTTATAATTATGCTACTCACGATTTGGCAAAAAAATTTGACTTGAAAGAAGGAATTCCCCTACAATTTCCTATTTTTGATTTTTTTTATCAAAACAAAGGAAATCAAAAAATATTTATAAATGAAACACACGCATTTTCGTTAGGACTTCTTACAACCGATGAATTTAAAATCATCAATCGGCTTGCATCTAAAGTCAATGCAGCTCTAAAATCGCTTTGCGATAGAAGAAATCTGATTCTTGCCAAGATGGAACTTGAGTTCGGGCAATTCCAAAATCAGATTGTATTGAGCGGCGAGATTTCCCCGCAAACAATATGTCTCTGGCATCTATCGGACGACGGCAAAATTCTTCGAGATCACTTTAGTTATTCGGGTGATAATATCTCGAAATCCTATAAGGAGATAAACGACCGTCTGTCTCTTAAATCATAGTTTATTAATACGGAGTTTTTTTGATTACTCATTACGGATACGACGTTGTAATTGGAATAATTATTATAGTTGCAGCACTGATTACGGTGTCTATTATTTGTATCGGTAACGATATAGTAAAATATTTATTAATCATATTTTCAATTAGTTTATTAACTTTCACGTTCTATTTCTTTCGCGACCCTGAAAGAACTTCTCCGCAAGGTGATAACATTATTATTGCACCTGCTGATGGTAAAATTATATTTATCAAAGAAGTATTAGAGAACAATTTTTTAAAGTCGAATGCTATTCAAATTAGTATTTTTATGTCGCCCTTGAATGTTCACGTGAACCGTTTCCCTGTGAGCGGACAAATTGGTTACTTCGAACACATTCCCGGGAAATATCTTGTTGCATTTGAGGAAAAAGCATCGGAATCTAACGAGCGTACACTGATCGGCATTGACAACGGAAAATTTAAACTATTGTTCAAACAGATTGCCGGTTTTGTAGCGCGTCGCATCGTTGCAGACCTGCATGTAGGTATGAAAATCAGCGCTGGTGAAAGGTTCGGTATGATTAAATTTGGGTCGCGCGTTGATGTTATTTTGCCGGAAAACGCGGTTCTAAAAATTAAAGTTAACGATATTGTTAAAGCCGGTGAAACAATAATAGCTGAGATTAATTAACTATGTTTTTTTTGGAGTTGGAATAATGAAAATAACTCGTGCTGTGGTTCCCAGCTTGTTCACTGTTCTAAATATGTTCTGCGGATTTTTTTCAATCATCCACACTAGCCAAGAGCAATACGAAATTGCAGCATGGTTAATTATACTCGGTGCAATTTTCGATAGTCTTGATGGTGTAATGGCGCGGATAACGAAATCGTCCAGCAAATTTGGTGTTGAGTTTGACTCACTCTCCGATTTGATAACCTTCGGAGCTGCTCCATCTTTTTTAGCTTATAAGATTTATTTAGAATCGCTTGGAAGTCTTGGTATACTCTTAAGCTCGCTTCCGTTAATATTAGGAGGCATTCGTTTAGCAAGATTTAATGTTCAGTTAGTGGGATTTGATAAAGATTTTTTTAAGGGGTTACCAATCCCGGCGCAAGCGCTGATTCTCACTAGTTTTGTGTTGACATTCTATTCCGAAAGTGGCGGTTTAATCGGTTGGGAAGCAAGTATTTTCGCACCGATGATAGTTGTATCGTCTCTATTAATGGTTAGCACATTTAAATACGACACCTTGCCGAAATTATCAAAAAAAAATATAAGAGAGCATCCCTACAAATTCATCATTATAGTAGTCGCAGTTTTTGTAGTTTTAGTGACTAAAGGTTCAGCTCTTTTCCCGGTTTTCGTGCTCTACGTGCTCACAGGAATTGTCCGCTGGATTTTTTCATCCGTGCGTAATTTAATCAATCTTCACAAAAAGAGTGAAAATGAAGAAACTGAAATTTCGGGCATAGATGTTTAAACTCTATTTAAGGATATTCAATTGTATTTAGCCAAAATATTTATAACATTAAAAAAATCTATACTGGACCCACAAGGTAAAGCTGTTCATCATGCGATGCAAAATTTGAAACTTTCGGGTATCGAAGAAGTTCGTATCGGTAAATTCATCGAAATAAAAATTAATAGCAAAAATAAAGATGAAGCTCAGAAGATCACCGAAGAAGCGTGTAAGAAACTTTTAGCAAATCCTGTGATGGAAAATTTTACTTTTTCGATTGAAGAGTTACTGACGTGAATAGTTCTATTATAAAATTTGGGGTAGTAGTTTTCCCCGGATCGAATTGTGACCACGACTGTTTTTATGTTTTAAGGAAAATTTTAAAACAAGATGTGCGGTTCCTTTGGCATAAGAGTTCATCGCTTGAAGATGTGGATGTTGTGATTTTACCGGGTGGTTTTTCATACGGTGATTATTTGCGATGTGGAGCAATTGCGTGCTTTTCACCAATAATGAAAATTGTTATTGATTTTGCTAAAAAAGGTGGTAAAGTACTAGGAATCTGTAATGGCTTTCAAATATTGTGTGAATCAGGATTGTTACCCGGTGCTTTACTAAGGAACAGATCTTTAAAATTTATTTGTGACAATGTAAACATTCGAGTTGAGAATAATACGACAATTTATACTTCGGCATATAAACAAAATGAGGTTTTAAAAATTCCGATTGCACACGGTGATGGCAACTATTTTGCTGATGTCGATACGATAAAAATGTTGGAAGATAGTGGACAAGTTGTATTTCGCTATTGCGAGCCGGACGGAAACGTAACACTGAACGCAAACCCAAATGGTTCTGTTAATAATATAGCCGGTATTATTAATCGAAGTAGAAACATTATGGGAATGATGCCTCATCCCGAACGTGCTTCCGATGAAGTATTACGAAATATAGATGGTAGAAAACTGTTTGAATCTATAATAAACGAAAGGTTACTATAATGTTTGGAAATTTAGGAACAACCGAAATATTACTGATATTACTTTTTGTATTGATATTCTTTGGTGCAAAAAAAATTCCGGACTTAGCACAAGGTTTAGGAAAGGGAATTCGCGAATTCCGTAAAGCCGCCCGCGATATCCAGGACGATATCAATAATCCTACGAACGATAAAAAGGTAGAAGAAAAAAAAGGCTAATAAAAATATCTATTCTGCGAAAATTTTATTTCCCGACAAAATCGAATCTTTATATATAGAAATAATTGGTTCTCAGATCGGGTTTCGTGAATATTACTTCAACGATTGCAGATATACATACGATGTCGGTAAATTCAATTGGTATTCCAATTAATTAATAATAAACAAATTAAATTAAGAGTGATTCTATGAGCATACTAGTAAATAACACTACTCGATTGGTTGTACAAGGAATTACAGGTGGAGAGGGCACTTTTCACACACAACAAATGATTGCCTACGGAACTAAAGTTGTAGCCGGTGTAACTCCCGGTAAAGGTGGAGTGATGTACAGTGGAAATGAAAAAGATGTTTTTGCACATCCAGTACCTGTTTTTAATAATGTAACTGATACCGTAAAGAATGAAGGTGCAGACACATCCGTGATTTTTGTGCCGGCAGGGTTTGCTGCCGAAGCAATTATAGAATCGGCAGAAGCAGGTATAAAGCTGATTGTGTGTATAACAGAAGGGATTCCGACGCGTGATATGATAAAAGTTCGCGAGTATCTCAAATCTAAAAATTCACGACTTGTGGGCCCAAATTGTCCCGGTGTCATCTCTCCCGGTTATGCGAAAGTCGGAATTATGCCTGGCTTCATTCACACATCCGGCAATATTGGTGTAATTTCACGCAGCGGAACACTGACGTATGAAGCAGTTTGGCAGCTTACTGAACGTGGTATTGGTCAATCTACCTGCATTGGAATTGGAGGCGATCCAATAATTGGTACTCAATTTATCGATGCGTTAAAACTTTTTAAAGAAGACGATGGTACTGACGCAGTAATAATGATAGGTGAGATAGGAGGTAGTGCAGAAGAAGAAGCAGCGGAATACATTAAAAATGAGTTTAATAAAACAGTGATTGGTTTTATTGCAGGAAGAACGGCTCCACCCGGCCGGAGAATGGGGCATGCGGGGGCAATCATATCGGGAGGGAAAGGAACGGCATCCGAAAAAATGGAAGCTATGCGAACTGCTGGAATCCACGTTGTAGAAAGTCCAGCGTTGATAGGTGAAACAGTGCAGAAAGTAATTGCTAAAAGGTCAAAGAAAAAAAATTTTGTAATGGGATCAAAAACTCAAACAAAAAAAAGAGCGGCGAGAGTTCACTTACAAGCAAAACTTAAAAAAATTTATGCCTCGCAGGTTTCAAAAAAAGTGAAACCCAAACCTAAAAAGAAATTACAAAGAACTAAGCACAAAATAACCAACAAATAAGAACTAATTTAGGAGTACAAATTGATTGAACGTACATTAGCAATTTTAAAGCCTGATTGTGTAAGGAAAAATTTAACAGGTCAAGTAATTGCTCGAATAGAAAAAGCCGGTTTCAAAATTTTAGGAATTAAGAAAATACGATTAACAAAAGAAACAGCAAGCGCCTTTTATGCAGTCCATAAAGGCAGACCATTCTACGATGGACTTGTAGAGTTTATGAGTTCGGGTCAGTGCGTTCCTATAGCGTTAGAAAAAGAAAATGCTGTTGTGGATTTCCGTGCATTAATAGGTGCGACCGACCCAGCAGAAGCAGCACCAGGTACAGTTCGTAAAGACTTTGCAGATAATAAAGGCGAAAATATCGTTCACGGCTCAGATTCCCCTGAAAACGGAAAACTCGAAGTAAGTTTCTTTTTTTCAGAAAAAGAACTAATAGAACTCAATTAATCTCTCACGTACACTTATCTTTCTTAGTTATGTATTTAGGACGTTGGAAAAAAATTAAACAGATTAACGAGTTGCAAAACAAATGGTGGGTTTACCGCACAGATGAAATTCAACTTCCGTCTGGAAAACCTGGCGAATATCATTACGTTCATACAAACGGTTCGAGTTTAGTTGTGCCATTGACTGACGAAGGGAAAATAATTATGGTGCGTCAATACCGTTATTTAGCAGATAAAGATAGCTTAGAGTTTCCCTGCGGCAGTGTGAAAGATGGATCGAGCTATGAAGAAACAGCAAAGCACGAGCTTGCCGAAGAAGCTGGAGTCGAACCCAAAGAGATATCATTAGTTGGTAGATTTAATCCTTATAATGGCGTTACAGATGAGATGTGCAATGTGTACGTAGCTCGTGGATTAAAAGATGTGTTTATTCCTCACGACGAAACAGAAGAGTTCGAAAAAATAATACTCGCTGTTTCTGAAGTCGACAATAAAATCAAATCAAATGAAATTTGGGATGGTATGAGTTTAGCGGCTTGGCTAATCGCAAAGGATCATTTATAATGTCGCCAGTTATACAAGTCAAAATTAAGATAATTCTTTTTGCCCTTTTATTATTTAATTGTTTATCCGTTTCTCAGTCTGTAAAAGTTAAAAGCGGAGCCGATGTATTACTTATGAAACATCTACCAGAACTCGTCGGGAAAAGAATCGGTGTGATCTGTCATCAAACGACTGTATTATCTAACGGGGTTCATCTGGTTGATACCCTCCTAAAAAATGGGATAGATGTGAGGATGCTTTTTAGCCCTGAACACGGGATACGAGGAAATCTACCAGCTGGACTAAAATATGAATCAAATATTGATGAAAAGACTCAACTTCCGGTCTATTCACTTTATTGGAAGAATTTAAAACCAACACCTGAAATGTTACAGAATATTGATATTATAATCTTTGACCTACAAGACGTTGGTGCGAGGTTTTATACATATTCAATTACAATGGCTCACGCAATGCAAGCTGCCGCACATAATGGTAAGAAATTTATAGTTTTGGATAGACCAAACCCGATTAATGGAATCGAAGTTGAGGGTACGATTCTCGATATGTCGTTTAAATCCGGTGTTGGTATTTTACCAATACCGATCCGCCATGGTTTGACGGTTGGTGAAATGGCTATGATGATAGTCGGTGAAAAATGGTTTGACAATATTACTAACTTAGATTTACAAGTAATACCGATGGAAGGCTGGAAAAGAGAAATGTATTACGATGAAACACAGCTGACATGGATTAAACCATCACCTAATCTGATATCAGTCTCAACTGCGATTGTGTATCCGGGAACTTGTCTTATTGAAGGGACAAATGTCTCCGAAGGACGGGGTACATCAAAACCTTTTGAATATATTGGCGCCCCATGGATTGATGGTAATAAGTTAGCAAAAAAACTAAATTCTCTAAAACTTAAAGGTGTGGTTTTTGAACCTATTAAATTCATGCCTAAACAGGATTCGATTTCATCTTTGAATATGAAATTTGAAAATCTAGTGTGCAGTGGTGTTTATATCAAAGTTTCAAATCGGAAGGTTTTTAAATCAATATTGACAGGTATGAATATAATCCGGATGATTTATACGATGTATCCAGATAAGTTTCTTTTCAACGATAATTTATTCGATAGGTTAGCAGGGAATTCAAGAATTCGGGAAAGTATATTAACAAACGAGCCATTTCGAGTTATCTTGAATGCAGAAGAAAAGAAAATTAAACATTTTCAACAAAACAGTTCAAAATACCTGATTTATTAATTTCTGAAAGTTATTATTGACTTTGTTGTCAATATTCACTAAATTAAGCTGATTTTCGATAGTGTTTTCAGTAGTAAGCTATGAAAAATAGATCCCCCCATTTTTTTTGGGACAAGATTATCGCATCTATACAATCTATAGACGGTATAATATTGTTACTGGGTGTATTTGTAATATTTGTAGTATTATTCGCTGATTCTTCTTCGGTTAGATATATTTTTTTTATAATAGTTCTTATCGCATCTGGATTATTTTTCTTATCTATAATGTTGAAAAAGAACGAGATTAAGAAAGGATTTATAGATGCGGAAATCAAAACTGATTTGAATTCGGTTGTACAAACAGTAGAGGAAGAAAGTAATATGAAAAAATTAGTCTTCGACGATTTACAATTTGAAAACGGTGGTAAATATGTTGTCAAAGAAGTTCGTGATGAGAAAGCAATCAATGACGATAAAATAGTAGATAATTTTTTGTCTACAAAGCCGATCGTTAAGCTCGAATCGAAGCCAATTATGAAAGAATTTCAAATTTCTGATTTTTTCGAGGTTGACACAGATTTATATAAAGGCGCTACAGAGCCGCACACCGAATTCGATTTCTTACTAAATAAAGTATTGTCAGTTATTAAAGACGTTCTATTCGCTCACACAGTTGCATTTTTCTGGATTAATTCTGAAAAACAACAACTCATCTGTGAAGCTAAAATTACGAACAGCTACAATTTTTATCCTGACCGTCGGCTGCCGATGCAGCACGATATAGTAAGTAAGATTGCACGGCAATCTAAACCTGAAATTATTACACGAGTTAACCCCGTTTCTGAACAGGAATTAATTACTTATTACACGGAACCTCAATTTATTAAATCTTTTGTAGGGGTTCCTGTTTTTTTTCAAGGTATAACTGCTGAAAAAACTACACAAGAGGCAGTTGCAGTAATCGCAATTGATTCTAAAACTGAAGAATCTTTCGGTGCGGAAACATTATTATTGCTTGGACAATTTACAAAATTGATTTCCGGTTTAATTAAAAGCTACACCGATAAATACGATTTGCTTTTAGATGCCGAACTGTTGAATTCTATTCACAGGTTCCACGAAAAGATTAGAAATGACTTATCGATTTCAACAATCGCACAATCACTGGTTGATGAGTCGTCAAAACTTTTAAAATGGGATTTTATCTCTGTCGTTTTGCAGGATGAAGCAAAAAAAATGTGGACAGTGAAGAAAGTAATCAACCGTACCGGAGAAATCTATGTGCGTCCTGATACGATAATAGATTTTAACGAGAGTGTTGTTGGACAAGTGATTAAAAAGAACTCTCACGAATTAATTGAAGATTTTGAAACGAAGCATCAGACTCGTTTCTTTGTAGGTGAAAAAGCAGATTATACCGGTTCATTTGTATCCATACCGATCAGCTCGATGAATAAATGCTTCGGTGCGTTGAATGCCGAAAGTAAAGATAAATACAATTTTTCGAAACAAGACATTGAAATTCTTTATAGGTTAGCAGAAAACGCTGCTTCGGCACTCGAAATATTTTTTATGAACGAGATTATAAAAGAATACGTTATCGTTGATGACCTTACAGGAGTGTATTCAAGGAAATTTTGGCTTGAAAAGTTTTCTGATGAATTATACCGTGCCGATGATTTTGGTGAAGATTTATCGCTCTTATTTGTAAACGTCGATAACGCTCCCGAATTTTTAATACGTTATGGGCATGATGGCATAAGTAAAATACTTATCACGTTATCGAAAGTTATTCGCAGTAGTGTAAGACCATACGATTTAATCGGACGGATAGAAAATAACCGTTTTGGAATTGTTCTAGTAAATACCCCAGCAAACGAAGCATACTTATGGGCAGAAAAAATCCGCAAAACTATTGCCGGCGTAATTATCGAAGTTGACGGGAAAAGTTTTTCCGTTACTGTTAGTATCGGTGTGTGCGGGGCTACAGAGGGCATCACAAAAGACGAGCTGATAAAAAATACTTCTACAGTTCTGCTAAAATCAATAGAGAACGGTGGTAATACAGTAAGAGTTTTTTAAAAAATATAACAAATTATTAAATATGGAGATAGTTATCAATGGCTAAACAACAATCATTTGCTGATAAAGTTACAAAAGCACATAAACAAAAAGGGCGCAAATGTCCTAAATGTGAAAATCTGTTTGAACCGATTTTAGTCGTTTCAAGTGAGCAGAGCAATTCCGGTACCTGGAAATTTAATCAGAAACGTATGCAAATTTGTAAATGTAATGAAAAGGAGGTTTACGCTTAATTTTAAAGGTGTAAACATTGCAAAATAAAATAATATTCATCATTCTTGATGGAGTAGGTGTAGGCGAACTTCCGGATGCCATATTATATAACGACTGCGGTAGTAACACATTATCGAATTTAGCAGATAAAGTTGAAAAACTTTATCTGCCGAATCTACAAAAACTCGGACTCGGAAATATTATCCCAATAAAATTTTGCCCACCAGCTAATGCCCCATTAGCTTCTTATGGTAAGATGGCTGAAATGTCGAAGGGCAAAGATAGTACGATCGGTCATTGGGAGCTTATGGGATTAGTAACTCATCAGGAGTTCCCTACTTTTATTAACGGTTTTCCAGTTGACCTTCTTGAAAAATTTTTAGAAGTAACAAAAAATAAAAATTTCATCGGCAATAAAGTGTCATCCGGGACAGTAATTATCCAAGAATTGGGTGAAACGCACCAACGTACTGGTTATCCGATTGTTTACACTTCGGCGGATTCTGTTTTTCAGATTGCTGCACACGAAGAAACAATACCTTTAAATGCGCTGTATGAAATGTGTGAAAAAACACGTAATGAAGTTTGTGTTGGTAAATACGCAGTTGGACGGATTATTGCGCGTCCTTTTACCGGTAAGCTGGGTAGTTACAGTCGTACTCCGAATCGTAGAGATTTTTCGTTACAACCTCATGGTAAAATTCTTCTTGATGTCTTATATGAGAATAATATTAATACAATCGGGATCGGAAAAGTTGATGACCTTTATGCCGGAAGGGGATTAGCTCAAAAAATTCATACCAAATCAAACGCACAAGGAATCAATTATATAATTGAGCAGAGTTCGTCTGTAAATAGTAGTTTTATTATCGCAAACCTTGTAGATTTCGACCAGCTTTATGGACACCGTAATGATGTAGTCGGATTTGCGAAATGTCTTGAGGAATTTGATTTAGCGTTACCGAAAATAATTGAAACTTTATATGAAGGTGATTGGTTAATTTTAACAGCAGACCACGGGAACGATCCAGTAACACCAAGTACCGATCATTCACGGGAATATGTACCGATTCTTATCTATACTCCTAATAAAAAAGGAGTCAGTATAGGCACACGTTCCTCATTTGCAGATTTAGGTAAGACGCTTGGTGAACTTATCGGATTGACCGAAGCAAGTTCGCAATTAGATGGAAAAAGTTTTTTAAATTTATTAGTATAAGTTTTTTTGGAACATTCTTAGGCTTATTAACGTAACCAAAAAGGAATATTATGGTATTAGGAAAAGTAGTCGGAACAGTTTGGGCAACGCGCAAAGACGAAGAACTCGTCGGTTTTAAATTTCAAATCGTCAAACATATCGGTTTGGATTATAAAGTTAAAGATACTTTTGTCGTGGCTGTTGATACTGTCCAGGCCGGCGTCGGCGATGTAGTGTTGGTTTGCAGTGGAAGCTCTGCACGTCAGACGACGTATACAAAAAATAAACCGGTTGATGCTGTAATCATGGCAGTTGTCGATAAATTAGATATATCGGAAGAAAACTAAAATGTTTTTTGCGAAAGTAATAGGCACAATTTGGGCAACCCGCAAAGATCCAAATACGACTGGATTTAAATTGCAGTTTATCCAACCATTGAATGCACACCGTGAAAAAGCAGGCGACCCGATTATCGCAGTCGATACGGTTAACGCAGGTCCGGGTGAAACTGTCTATTATATCACAGCACGCGAGGCAACGATTCCGCTTCCGAGTGAAATGGCACCGGTAGATGCAACGATCGTTGGAATTGTTGACAGAATTGATGTTAGACAAGATTATAAGAAAGTATAGAATGGCGAAATTACCAAAACAATATACAAACCGTGAAAGCCAATCGCTTGATAAGTATTTACAAGAAATTGGTAAAGTAGAACTCCTTAATCAGGAGGATGAAATAGAGCTTGCTCGTCGTATTAAAAAGGGCGACCAGAAAGCTCTCGAAAAATTGACTAAAGCAAATTTACGCTTTGTAGTCAGCGTTGCTAAACAATACCAAAATCAAGGTCTTTCGTTGGGCGATTTGATTAATGAAGGAAATCTCGGTTTAATCAAAGCTGCAAAGAGGTTCGACGAGACCCGTGGGTTTAAATTTATTTCATACGCGGTCTGGTGGATTCGACAATCGATTCTTCAAGCATTAGCAGAGCAATCCCGAATTGTTCGTCTGCCTCTGAACCGTGTTGGTGCTTTGAATAAAATTGGAAAAGCTTTTAGTATGCTTGAGCAAGAATTCGAGCGTGAACCGAGCGCGAACGAGCTTGCGGAAGAATTAGACATGTCGTTGTTCGAAGTTGCAGATACATTAAAAATTTCGGGAAGGCACATCTCGATGGATGCTCCTTTCGTTCAAGGAGAAGACAGCCGTCTGCTCGACGTAATTCAGGATGAACGAACACCACTTCCCGACCACGATTTGTTGAAGGAGTCACTCAGCAAAGAAGTAGATCGTGCATTAAACACACTAACCGACCGCGAAGCAGAAGTGATACGCTTATATTTCGGTTTAGGTAGAGAGCACTCTCTTACTCTCGAAGAAATCGGAGAAAAATTTCAACTCACGCGTGAACGTGTTCGACAGATCAAAGAAAAAGCGATCCGCCGCTTACGGCATACAACGCGTAGTAAACATCTGCGTTCTTACTTAGGTTAATTATTCTAGTAAATATTAAACTTAATGAAAAAGGAAATAAATTCAATTTTATTTTTCGGACTATTAATACTTTTTGGGGTTACAATTTTCGGTTGTACGGCTTCGGAACCTCGCTTCAGGTCAAAAGAACCCCCTAAAAAACCCGATGTGGAACTAACCAAAGAATACCGGTTCTCCTCTGAAATCGCAAAAGAAGAAGCTGCCGAAGACGATAGAAAAGTAGATGTTAATTCGGTTAGGGATAAAATATTACACCGCCCTGATAACACAAACTCACGCGATAAGTTATTATTAGAAGTTTTAAGTTTGGTAGGAACCCCGTATTCCTACGGCGGGAAAAGTGAGAATGGAATAGATTGTTCTATGTTCTCATGTCGAATCTATGAAAAATCTTTTGATATTAAACTCCCCCGCTCGACCGAAGAACAATATCAACTCGGTAAAAATATTTCCTTATCCGAATTAGATTTTGGAGATTTAGTTTTTTTCAATACTACAGGGCGTAGTCCTTCGCACGTTGGAGTTTATTTGGGAGATGATTTGTTTGCTCACGCAAGTCGCTCATTTGGTGTTACGATTTCATCAATGCAAAGTACATATTATCAAAAAAGATACATTGGAGCACGGAGGATAGTCGAATAGCATTGTATAATTCTTTATATTTGTTTTAAAATTATTAAAGGAAAAGATTTTTTGTCAGTATTACCCATATATTTAGATGGTACAAAGCCGCTTCGCAAAATAGCAAAACCGGTTACCAAGATAGATGATGCAACTTTGAAGTTGATAATGGATATGTTCGAAACGATGCACAGCGCCGATGGTATCGGTTTGGCGGCTAATCAGGTAGGTGTATTGCAGCGGATAATTGTGATTGATATTTCTTGCCTCGAAGATTATAAAACTGTAAAACCAATCGCACTAATCAATCCCGAAGTAATTTCTGAAGAGGGAAAATGTGTTATGGAGGAAGGTTGTTTGAGTGTTCCGGATGTACGCGGTGAAGTGGAACGCCCTAAAAAAATCGTAATCAGTTATAAGGATACTAATTTCAAAACTCAACAAATTGTAGCTGAAGATTTATTAGCTCGCGTAATCTTGCACGAGTTAGATCATTTAAACGGTGTTTTATTCGTGGACTACTTACCGAAGTCGAAGAAATTAGAATTAAAAGAAGCAATCGAAAAAATTCAGAACGGTGATGTTGCAACTAAATATCCGATAGTAAGCAGTCAGAGAGTTATGTTGTGAGAGCAATGAGCTTAAAGCAGAGAACGTGGAGTCCTGTAAACGGAATGAACAAAGAACATATAGCTAGAAGTTGTAAACGATTAGACGTAAGCATAAACAAAGTTAAATTTTAATTATCAAAATCTAAAATCTAAAATGAAAATCGTTTTTATGGGGACTCCAGAATTTGCAATCCCCAGTTTAAGTTTGTTATTAGAACATTCTTACAGTGTTGCAGCAGTTGTTACGACTCCTGATAAGCCACAGGGGAGAGGACAAACCTTAGCGTATTCTGCAGTAAAACAGTTTGCTTTGCAGAAGAGTATAAAAGTTCTTCAACCTGAGTTATTGAAGGACGGAGACTTCATCTCTCAATTAAAAAAAATGAATCCCGATTTATTTGTAATTGTTGCCTTCCGCATTCTACCTCCTGAAGTTTTTACAATACCTAAACTTGGTTCTTTTAATTTGCACGCATCACTTCTACCCAAGTATCGCGGTGCAGCTCCAATCAATTGGGCAATAATTAATGGCGAAAAAGAAACCGGTGTAACAACTTTCTTTCTACAAGAGAAAGTCGATACCGGTAACGTTATCTTGCAAGCCCGCTTGCCGATTCGTGACGATGAAACTGCGGGCGAGTTACACGACCGGCTTGCCGAAATAGGGGCTGAAATTGTGCTGCACACAGTTCGTTTAATCGAAGTCGGAAAAGCAAACCCTAAGCCACAGGATAACTCGTTAGCCACACCGGCGCCAAAAATATTTAAAGAACATTGCAGGATTGATTGGAGCAAAGCGACCAGCCAGATTCATAATCTTGTCCGCGGGCTTTCACCTGTTCCTTGTGCATATACTTTTTTAAACGGAAAAATGATTAAAATTTATAAAACAACAATCGAAAATGTTCAAACCGATAAACCTGCTGGTGTTGTAATCAATACCGATAAAAAATTGGCTGTTTCTGCGAAGGATGGAATTATACAGATTATTGAAATGCAATTAGAGGGTAAACGCCGTTTAAACGTTGAAGAATTTTTACGTGGTTTTAAAATTAAAGAGGAGGATAGATTCGAATGATAGGTAGTTTGAAAAATAAATCTTTTACTAACGAAATACTCTCAATCGTTATAATGAGTGTTGTTATCGCACTCGTTTATAATTATTTTTCAGGGAAAGGCATTCCGTTATTTAAAATATCTGAGAAATTGA
>JBBINX010000060.1:0-14791 GCA_037443685.1 Ignavibacteriales bacterium | reverse complement strand
TAATCTGTTCCGTTGTACTTCTGGACATAAAAGCCGAAGTTGTTGATTTCACTGACTGTTGACCAATCTAATTGAGCTTGGTTATTACTTATAAAATTACCTACAAATGATGCGAGTTGGACGGGAAGCGCAGACGCAGCATCGGCTATTGCATAATTACCAGCTAAATTTGATGCAGAAATTGGAGCACCGGAAGTAGCAAAATATTGACCGGATAAAGTATAACCTTGATTTATCCAAGCATTACCCCCTGCAGGATATTGCCAGATACTTCCATTAATAGGATTTAAACCAGTTCCTTTTTCTGCTAATAAATAATCTAAACGTACAAATGCTGCACCTGTTCCACTAACTCCAGAAATTGTATAATATCTGAGTCGCACAGCTTTAGTTGAATCATATGTTGGTGAAGTAACCGGTGGTGCTGTGTTTTGAAATGCTCGGATGGTAATAGCTGTAATACCAGACGTTGTAATATCAATGTAGTTGTTCGCTGAGAATAAAACTTGTACTCCAGTGGAAGTTAGATTGTTACGTGTTAATGTACCCGATACATTCATTCTTCCTCCTGTAGTGTAAGTAATCAAACTATCTATGGTTACATTACCATTAACATTTATTGTCCCAGTACCAACAACCAACGTACCGCTATTTCTCACATTACCTTGTATGGATGTAGTGAAACCAGTCGCTGTAAAAGTTCCCGCTGCAATCGTTAAATGGCCACCATAGCCGCTCCCGGAATTAATACTTAGATTGCCAGATAAATATAATGAACCACCTGTAATGGTGAGTGCACCACAAATTCCGGTTGTATTCATATTAACAGGATTATTCGAAGTCACTGGAATAACAACAGAATCACTCGCTGTTGGAACACCGTTTGGACTCCAATTTGAAGCTCTATTCCATTGATATATTTGGCCACCAGTTCCGCTGCCACCAATCCAAGTTTTAACACTGGTGTGAGAGCCACTGACAATTAATAAAAAACTGATTGTTAGAAGAATAATTTTTTTCATTTTACAACCTTATAATAATGATGTTCGTTGTGAATTATTTGACACATATTTACAGTTCTAAAAAAAATATAAAGATTTCATTTGTCAATACAAAACTACAAAATAATAATCTATGCATGAACAATATTAACAATTTACGCAAACTGCTTCAAATTCAACATGAGGCGGATCACATCATACAATAAAATCAATATTTTCTTTCAGACAATTTCCTATATAATAGATTTTATCTACTCTGAAAATAGAATAATGCATTCCGGGTCTTAATTAACGTAAAGTCAAGGAAAATCTTTAATAAATTTTTCTGAAATAAAATTTACATATTCGATGCCGTTTTTTCATTTTATTAGTTTTTTGAATAGTTAAAAAAGTTTTCTGAAAAATTTATTGTTTATAATGATGAAACATAGGTAAAGTTTACTCATAAAATTTGAAAATTTTACAAAATCGGCAATAATTACATAATAAAATATTATTCATTTGATAAATATCCTATAAAATTCTAATAAAGATTTGTCGAGGACTAACAATTTTTGTATATTTTTTTCGATATGAAAATACTATTAATAGGTTCGACCGGTTACGTGGCTGAAAAAATACTGTCTGATTTACTTAACTCCACACATAGTACGCGTCTGCTAATCCGAAAACAATCGCTATCGAAAATAGAGGAATATATTCTATCGAAAGTTGGAATTGTTCGTGGCGATGTAACCCAAGCAGAATCTATCAAGGGTAAATTAAACGGATGTGATGCTGTCATTTACCTCCCCGGATTGATTCGAGAATTTCCTCAGAAAGGAATTACATTTCAGAACGTCCACTATCACGGAGTAAAGAATATTGTCGAGGAAGCCGCAACGTCTGGCATCCGAAGGTTTATCTTAATGAGCAGCAACGGCGTCCGTCCAAATGCGTCAACTGAATACTTACGAACGAAGTTTAGAGCCGAAGAGTTCTTAAAATCAAGTGGAATGGATTGGACTATATTCAGACCCTCAGTAATCTTCGGCGGCAACATACAGAAACAAAATTTTATATCTGTCATCACCGGATTACTTAATCAGATGCCTCTATTCGTCCCGATTATAGGGAATGGTGTTTATAGATTTCAACCTGTATCATTACAAAATGTATCAGAAGCGTTTTTAAAAAGCTTGGATACACCTGAAAGCATACGTAAGGTTTATCATCTTTGTGGAAAAGAAGTATTCTCTTATAATCAAATAATTGATATAATTTCGAATTTCATTGGAGTTAGAAAATATAAACTTCACATTCCAATTGGACTAATGCATACGGTTGCATCACTTTTGGGAAAATATGAATGGTTCCCTGTAACAAGCGATCAAATCAGTATGATGATAGAAGAAAATATTTGCAAAGCTCATATCAGCTTTTACCAAGAGTTTAAAATTAAACCGGTGTTGTTCAGCGAGTATTATGGACGAAGTGCGATGGATTTGCCAGTCACAATGACTCCTTCAGCGGAAGTACGAAGCAATGAACCGTGAGCAAGCGGCAGGGAAAAGTGAAAAGATTGGAATGATTTAATTGATCGTTTCATTTGCCCGTCGATTTATTTTAGGATTGCAGTGTCTTAGAATGAAATACGTTGACTATTCATGATTTTGCTGTATTATTTGAAAAGTAACAAAAAAACATTATTATTAGAAGAATTAATTAACCCGAATACATAATTTGAAATTAGTATGAAACTCATTCCTAAATTAATCCAATGGCTCCACAATTTAAAAAATTGGGTCGAACAGTTTGCCGAAAAACCTTACGCACTCCATGCATTATTCTGGATTGCTTTTGTAGAAGCATCTTTTTTTCCGATACCACCCGACGTTCTTCTAATAGCATTAGCTGTTGCTACACCTAAAAAATCATTTAAGTTCGCTTTTATATGCACTGCTGGTTCTGTAACTGGCGCATATTTAGGTTATTTAATCGGTTACGGTTTTTTCGAGATTATTGGAAAACCGATACTCAGCTTCTACGGTGCGATTGACAAATTTGAGATGGTTCTGTCGAAATACAAAGAACACGGATTTCTCGCTCTATTTATTGCCGGCTTTACACCTATTCCATATAAAGTATTTACAATCGCGGCAGGATTCCAACAAACGATTGACCTATGGACGCTTACAATCGGATCGTTTATTGGCAGGGCATCAAGATTTTTCCTAGTAGGCGGGTTGTTATATTTTTTCGGACCACAATTTAAAATATTTTTAGATAAATATTTCGATAAGCTGTCTCTTGTTTTTGTAGCGCTTATGGTTATAGGATTTATTACAATCAAATGGGTTTTATGAATCGATGGTAAAAGTTGCATCATTATTTATAGAACTATGTGTCTTTAAGTCCGAGAATGGGCAACCGAGATATCTCGTGCTTCACCGGTCGAAAACTGAAAAAGTTTTCCCTGGCATCTTCCAGTTTATCACAGGAGCTATCGATTCTAAATCAGAAGGTGAGGTGGAGACTGCCATCGAAGCTGCGAAGCGTGAAATGTTTGAAGAAATTAATTTAAAACCGAAAAAATTTTGGGTTGTTCCATATATAAATCAATTCTATTCCCAGTGTAAAGATGTTGTTAACCTTTCACCCGTATTTCTTGCGGAAGTTGAAAATGATGAACCGATAACACTTTCGGATGAGCATCAATCTTTCGAATGGATGGATTATGATGCAGCAATCAAAAAATTGAGTTGGTACAGCCAGAGGAAAATCTTGCAGATTATTAATAGTTATCTAACAGGTGTTGATGATTGGGGGGAAAATACAAATTTATAATGTTCTAAGTTTTTAAAAATATCTCAGGTTCTTTTATTTTAATGTACCGCTTGATTTGATTATTTTGCTGTTTATCAAGTAATTCGTCTGTTGATTTTGCTACAGTAGAAATCAATGTTAACAACTCATTTAAGGTGATCATAGGATTGGTGAACTCTTGGTTCCCTTGATATGTTGTTTCGAGTGAAATACGACCTTCTATTCTTTTTAATTCTGAGATCAACATCGATAAACACGAATGTATCGTTTGCTGATGAGCTTTTAAGTCTTCAAATATTTTTCCTATTTCTTGGATTTGCAGCTTTAATTCATTTTGTATGAATTCTCGATTTTCTTTTTCTTTACGAAAAAGGAATTGTTGATAAACACTGTTGATCAGGATGGACAGGACTTCGAATTGAAGTTGTTCTTTTCTTATATAATCATAGGCGCCGAATTTCATCGCTTCTACAGCAACTTGTTCAGAACCCGCTGCTGTAAGCATGATAACGGGTATTTCAATTTTTTGTTCGTGCATCCAGTGCATAACATTAAGTCCTGAAACTCCCGCCATTTTGTAATCGAGAATTATAACATCAAAATGGTTTTGATTGATGAGCAGTATCGCTTCTTCACCCGATTCACAAGAATAAATTTCGTAGAGGTTGGTTGAATTTAAAAAATCACTCAATATTTTTCTAAACGGTTCCTCGTCATCGACAAGTAAAATTTTTAACATATTAGCAACTGCCATTCTCGCCTCTATTCTTTATAAATAGATAATTGATATTAACTTTGGTGAATATAGTAAAGGGCAATTTAATTAGCAAGTAGATTCTTGACACCGCATTGTTTAAATATGAATAGTTCTTTTTTATTATAATATTTCATACTTTGGTTAGTCTCAATAAGCGATTTACTTGCGTATAAGGTCAACTTTTTGTATTATTAACCGATATTTATTTAGGTTAACCCCAAAATATTATAGAAAGATATGAATTGAGTTTACTTGTTGTTGGTTCATTAGCTCTCGATACAATCGAAACACCGTTTGGCAAAGCGGAAGATGCACTTGGAGGGTCGGCAATTTATATATCGCTCTCTTCGAGTTATTTTATTAATAACATACAGATGGTCGGTGTAGTAGGTGGTGATTTCCCTGAATCAGCATTAAAATTTTTACAGGAAGCAAATATCGATTTGGAAGGTCTGCAAATCGAAAAGTCGGGTAAAACGTTCAGGTGGGGCGGACGTTACCATTACGATATGAACGTTCGGGATACACTGTTCACTGACTTGAATGTTTTTGAAAATTTCAAACCAATAATCCCTGAAACGTATAAAAAAAGTAATTACGTTTGTTTAGGAAACATCGATCCTGTCCTTCAAAAATGTGTAATAGAACAAATCGAAAGTCCACGACTCGTTGTCGGCGATACGATGAACTTTTGGATAAACGGAAAGCGGAAACCACTCCTCGAAACTTTAAAATTGATGGACGTGCTGATACTGAACGACTCGGAAGCCCGACTTCTATCGAACGAACCGAATCTGATAAGAGCTGCAAAAACCATCATGAAGTTTGGTCCATGTATAGTTATCATAAAGAAAGGAGAACACGGTGCACTTTTAGTTACCGAAAAAACAATTTTCTCAGCTCCTGCATTTCCGCTGGAAAATATAAACGACCCGACCGGTGCTGGCGATGCCTTTGCGGGCGGCTTTATAGGTTGGATTGCAAAAACTGGCGACTTATCTGAAGAGAATTTAAAGCGGGCAGTTATTTACGGAAGCATACTCGCTTCATTCTGCGTTGAACAATTCAGTATCGGACGTCTAAAAGATTTAACATATCTTGAAATAAAAGATAGATTCCGAAAGTTTTACGAACTTTCGCGTTTCGACGAAGTTATATGAGATATTTGGAATGGTTACATCTCTATCCAGTCTGTAAAAATGGATGGAGACGAGCTGAATCTGAAGGGTACAAACTCAGATTTATTGACCAAACCAAATTACCCACCGAAGAAATTTATATCACCACCGATGATTACATCATTGTTTCAGAAGCCATCCGAAAATTAAGCATTAGGGGGGCACCTGCAATTGGTATTGCTGCTGCTTACGGTGTAGCTCTTGCTGCGATTAAGAATCAAGATTTTTCACAGGATTTATTTCTTATTGAATTACAAAAAACGATTAACGAATTACGCGCAACTAGACCCACCGCTGTTAATTTATTTTGGACACTCGATAGAATGGAAAATATATTAAAAAATTCATTGAAAAACGGAGTTGAATTCTCAGTTGAAAAATTAATTGACGAAGCAGTTAAAATCCACAAGGAAGATATAAAAATGTGTGATGCAATCGGAAAAAACGGTGCTGAGTTTATTCCACGAGACGCAGCAATCCTCACATACTGCAATACAGGTGCATTAGCTACAGGCGGTGAGGGAACTGCACAAAATGTTATTGTAACTGCTCACAGAGAAGGCAAGCGAGTAAAAGTTTTTGCGTGTGAAACGCGTCCTTTATTGCAAGGTGCCCGGCTCACAGCATGGGAGTTAACTAAGTTAGGCATAGACGTAACTTTAATTACCGACAACACTGCCGCTTTTCTAATGCAGCAAAAAAAAATTGATATTGTAATCACAGGCGCCGATCGGATTACGAGAAAAGGCGACGTTGCTAATAAAATCGGTACTTACTGTATTGCTTCGCTTGCTAACTTTCACAAAATTCCTTTTTATGTAGCAGCTCCTACAAGCACGATAGATTTCAATACTAAAGAGGGAAGAGATATCATCATTGAAGAAAGAAATCCTGATGAAGTTACTGAATTTGCCGGAAAGAGAATAGCACCAACAAATGTAAAAGTGTACGCGCCCGCATTCGACATAACACCTAACGAATTAATCACAAGTATCATCACCGACGTTGCTATTTTATACCCGCCTTACGAGGAATCGATGAAACAATCGTTCTCGAACTTTCTGAAATAAGCTATGAGTAAAATTGTAAAAACCGAAGCAGTCGTCTTAAAATCAATCAATTATCGAGAGACGAGTAAAATCGTTACTTTCTATACGAAGGAATTTGGTAAATTAAACGGAATTGTGAAGGGTGCACGAAAAATGCAGAGCAAATTCGGAGCGTCGTTAGATTCGATGGCGTATGTTCTGTTAGTTATTTATAAAAAAGAAACCGGGGGCTTGAATTTAATTTCACAATGCGACTTGTTAAAGTCGTTTAGCAATATTCCATCCAATTTAGATCGACTCGTAGAAGGTCTGAAAGTAATCGAAATTATCTATCAGATTTCTCATTTCGAAGAAAAAAATTATCCTTTATTCAAATTGTTAGTAGAAACATTTTCGGCATTCAATATAGAAGATAAAAATTTTTCGAGTATCGGTTTTGCATTTAAAATTAAATTGGGTGAATTGCTAGGTTACAGGTATAATTTTTCAAAATGTGGTAAATGTGGTAAACACAATTTTCAGAAATCAGAACCGACCGGAGTAGTAAGTTTCGATTTTGCACGGGGTGCTGTTCTATGTTCCGATTGCCAAAATCAATTAATCCATCCTGTTAAAATCTCGACTACTAATTTATCTCTGCTAAACCAATTAGAGACTGAGGCTAAATTAAGTGCAGTTTCGAATATTAAAATAAGTTCGCAAAATAAAACCGAAATCGGGAATTTTTTATTAGCTTACTTACGTTATCATATAAGTGAAATTAAAGAGTTAAAAAGTGACAAAATATTTAATGATATGCAGAAAATTCGACTCTCAATGAAACAAAAACCGACTTCCATAAGTATTAATGGCTAAATAACGAAAGAATTAGAGACTTCTGAAAAATTAAATCTGCTGTTGTAATATAATTTTCTTAGATCACAGAAAAACACGGATTTGACTGATCTACATAGATTATAAACTGTGTTAATCTGAGTAATCAGTTTCCAGCCATACCTACACGTAAGTGTGTTATAGGTTTATAATTAAGAAGTCTAAATATATATAATTACATTAAGGAGAAACATGAACAATAAATCAATTTTATCAGCAATATTTTTGATATCAATCGGTATTATTTTTGGTGTAATACTCGTATCAAGCTTTAGTAATGGTATCGACTTAAGTCTTGCTCGTGAAGAAAAAATTCGTTTAGGAGTACCTTCACCTCTAATCTCACAAGACACAGATGCTAAATCATTCAACCAGTCTTTTATCGAGGTATCCAAAGTTGTTACACCTACGGTGGTAAGTATTCACGTAACGGTAAAGGTGGACGAGAAGTCAGATCGATTTAAAGATTTCTTTAATTACTTCGGACCAGATTTTAAATTTCCTGATCCTCAGCCGCAAGAGGGTTCTGGTTCGGGTGTAATTATAAGTCCGAATGGGTATATCTTAACAAATAATCATGTAGTTGTTGGTGCGAAGGATGACGGGATAGAAGTTATTTTAAATGATAAACGAAAATTCAAGAATGCAAAAATAATCGGAACAGACCCAACGACCGATATGGCAGTCATCAAAATTGAAGCAAATGATTTGCCAACTGCCTCAATCGGAAATTCAGAAGATTTGCAAGTGGGCGAATGGGTTATTGCGGTCGGTAATCCGTTAGGCTTGCAATCGTCTGTAACAGCTGGCATAGTGAGTGCAATAGGTCGTGGTAACATCGGAGTAATTCGTGATTCATACGGTATCGAAAGCTTCATTCAAACCGACGCAGCTATAAATCCCGGGAATAGCGGTGGACCATTGGTAAATCTCAAAGGCGAAGTTATTGGAATAAATACTGCAATCGCAACAACAAATGCACGCTATCAAGGTTACGGATTTGCTGTCCCCATTAATATAGCGAAGTATGTCGCTCAAGATTTAATTGAGTTCGGAAAAGTTCGTCGTGGTTATTTGGGAGTACAGATTCGAGCTATTGATGAAACAGATGCAAAGGCATTTAAACTTGAAAAGAACACTGGTGTGCTGATAGACAATGTAATTAAAGATGGTGCTGCTGAAAAAGCAGGACTAAAAGCTGGCGATATAATACTAGAAATCGACAATAAAGAAATGAAAGCGCCTAATCAAGTACAGAGTTACATAGCTACCAAACATCCTGGAGATATTGTCGAATTGAAGTTAAATCGCGATGGTAAAAAAATCGAAAAGAGAGTAAAGTTGGCCGCACGTACAACTGATGACGACGTGATAACTGCGAGGGACGAAAAAACTGAAAAGAAAAAAGACGATCAAGAAACTATCAGCTCTATAAATTTTGAGAAATTAGGTTTTTCTGTTCGCACACTTTCTTCGAAAGAGAAAAAAGATTTGAAAGTAGATAATGGTGTGATAGTTTCAGACATCAAGGGATTTAGTGACGCAGCACGCCGCGGGTTAGCTAAAAATGATGTGATACTTGAAATTAATAGGCAAATAGTAAACTCGGTAAAAGAAGTTAAAGATCTCGTTGAGAAAAGTAAACCTGGTGATTCTATTTTGTTAAGGGTGCGCAAATCGGAAGATACATCTAATTTTATTGCTATCGAGATACCGAAATAAACAAAATAAAACCCGACCCCAAATTGAAGCTTGCACAAATAGTTGCTGACCAATAACTACGTTGTGTAGCTTAGGAAATTGGTGCCTTCTTGGCGAAGAGTTAATATATTTTTTATAGGCACAATTTATTTTTTTATAAAACACAAAATTAAACAATGAAATATATTTTTCTTGGTCAACCCAACGAAAGTATAATTCTATATAGAGGGATGAAGTCGAAAAGGCAGGAAATGACAATTATCGAAATTTGTCATTTTCTGTTTAGAAATGAGTGATGTCTAAAAGTTGCCTTCGCGATATTAATCTGTAATTTGAAAAACTTGACAATTTAAACAATTTAACATATATTTTTAGTGTTTAATGTAGTTTTAATAAGAAATGAACTGCAAAGACAGTAAAATGTTCAATCACAAATTTAAATATTTGGAAAAAATATAGGAGGTGTTTGTAACTTCAGCAAAATCTCAACATCAAAGCGTGTTAATGGTATATTAGGTTCGAAGGTTTTAATTTTAAATCAAAATTATGAACCTATTAGTATTTGCAATGCAAAAAAAGCTATTTTATTAATCTATTTGGGTAAAGCAGAATTGATAGAAGTCAAAAACGGTAAGGTTATTAGGTCCGCAAGTGCACAATATCCATTCCCAAGTATAGTCCGTTTAGGTATCTACATTCGTGTCCCGTATAAAAAAATTATCTTATCGCGAAAAAATATTTTACGCCGCGATGGGCATAAGTGTCAATATTGCGGAGCTTCCAGCGGTACACTCACAATAGACCATATTATTCCCAGGTCGCAAGGGGGCGAAGAAAGCTGGGAAAACTTAGTTACCGCTTGTGTAAATTGTAATAATAAAAAAGACGACAGGCCATTAGAAGTAACAAGCATGAAACTATTGAAAAAGCCGATAAGACCTAACCATATCACATTCATAAAACACAGTATCAATAAAATTGAAGAAAGCTGGAAGCCATACCTTTTTTTAAATTAATGGATAGAAAAAAAAGAATACTGAGCGGCATGCGTCCGACAGGAAAATTACATTTAGGCCATTTAGTGGGCGCACTCGAAAATTGGGTAAATTTACAAAATGAGTTCGAAAATTATCATTTAATAGCAGACTACCACGCCTTAACAACCGATTTAGACTCCTCCAACATTCATCAAAATTCTATCGACATGTTGATCGATTGGTTGTCAGTCGGTCTCGACCCGGACAAAAGTCCGATGTTCAGACAATCTCAAATCAAACAACATACTGAGTTATATTTGATTTTTTCGATGCTGATAACTTCGGCAAGGTTAGAAAGGAACCCGACTGTAAAAGACCAGGTTCGTGATTTAAACATTGAGAGTATTACATACGGACATTTAGGTTACCCTGTACTTCAATCCGCCGACATACTTCTCTATAAGGGAGAGATTGTTCCTGTTGGGGATGATCAGGTACCACATATCGAAATAACCCGAGAGATTGCACGTAGATTTAATCTTCAGTACAGTTTCGTTTTCTCGGAACCTGAGCCACTGTTAACAAAATTCTCGCGCCTCCCTGGTTTGGACGGTAGCCAAAAAATGAGCAAGTCAGCCGGTAACACGATATTAATTTCGAATGAGCCCGAAGAGATCCAGCGAAAAATGCGTTCGGCAGTAACTGACCCACTAAAGATTCGTAGAGGAGATCCCGGCAGACCAGAAATATGTTTAGTTTACACTTATCATCAAAAATTTAACCCTACAGAAACAGACGAGATAGGAAGTAATTGCCGAAAAGGCTCATTAGGATGCGTTGATTGTAAAACAAAATGCTCTACAAAGATAATTGAACACTTAGCACCTTTCCGTGAAAAAAGAAAATATTATGAAGAAAATAAACACGTCGTACAAGAAATACTTCATGATGGTGAATTGAAATGCAGAAAAATTGCTGAGTCGACGATGAATGAAGTTCGAACCGTGATGGGATTTGGTTAGTAACAATGTCATATAAAATCAAACTACAGCAATTTGAAGGTCCTCTTGACCTTTTACTTTTTTTTATAAAAAGGGACGAGTTGGATATCAGAGATATACCAATCTCGAGAATCACGAAAGAATTTCTGGATTATTTAAATTATTTGACTGTCCTCGACCTTGAAGTTGCCGGTGATTTTATAGTGATGGCAGCAGAACTGATGCAGATAAAAGTGAAAATGTTGCTTCCGAAAGAACCGGGGGAAGAAGAAGAAGACCCGCGCTCAGAACTCATCCGTAGATTATTAGAATACAAACGGTTTAAAGAAATAACCGAAAGATTCTCAGACTTGGAGCAGGATCAGAAAAAACTATTTTTCAGAAAAGTATTCCATCACGACCCTAAAAGAATTTCGTTGGAAGATCAGGAAGAAGGTTTAAAAGACATTACTATCTTTAAGCTTATAACCGCTTTTAAACGAGCAATGGACCACGTACCGAGGAAGATTTATCACGATATCGAAATGAGTAATGTCTCTATCGATGAGCAGATGAGTTATATCGTAGATTTCTTCAGAGTACGCGACCAAGGAACTTTCTTAGAACTTATTTCTTATATGAGCGAAAAAATTAGAATTATTGTTACAGTAATAGCAATGTTGGAAATGATGAAAGCACAGATAATTGGTATTAAACCGATAGATGAATCGGAAGATGATTTCATAATTTATAAGATTAAAACAGTTTAGAATATGGACTACAAGGAAAAGAAACCTATTATCGAAGCGATTATTTTTGCTTCGGATGAGCCACTTTCATTGAAGGAATTGCACAACATCACGATATCTTCCGAGGAACAGCATCTTAAAATTAAGATAAGTGAAGACGAATTATTGAATATCATTAGGGAACTAAATTCTGAATATGTTTCAACTAACCGTTCTTTCCGTATTGTTCAAATAGCCGGAGGATTTCAGTTTGCGACTTTACCAGATTTTGCTGAATGGCTCGGATTGTTAATGAAAGAAAAATCCAAACGCAAATTATCGCAATCTGCCCTTGAATCTTTAGCCGTGATAGCATACAAGCAGCCGGTGACAAAACCCGAAATAGAGGCGATTCGCGGTGTTAACGTTGATTATATAATTGGAACGTTATTAGAGCGCGATTTAATCACGATTGTCGGTAGAGCAGCTACACCTGGCAGACCGTTACTTTATGGCACTACCAAAACTTTCCTCAAACATTTCGGCATAAATGATTTAATAGATCTGCCTAAACCACGTGAGATTGATGAAATATTAAGTGATTCAACATTTGAAGTCGAAAAAGAATTACTCAAACGCATCGGAAAAAATGCTCCCGAAAACGGGGAACCTCCGACAAATGAAGTGTCAATAAACGGAGCAGAAAATTCCACTAATCCAACGCAAAATTAAGAAAACAATTAATGAAAAAAGCAATAGAATTAGTCAGATTAAATAAATATATATCAGAATGTGGGATTACTTCTCGTCGGAAAGCCGATGAGTTAATCTTAGCAGGAAAAGTTACTATCAACGGAAAAATTGTTTTTGAACTTGGTACTAAGATCAATCCCAAACACGATAAAATATTTGTCAATGGAAAGCAAGTAACAATATTGGATGAAAGGGTTTATATAGTTTTTAATAAACCTAAAGATTGCATTACCACTTCGAAAGATGAAAAGGAGAGGACTACCGTTATAGATTATATAAAAGTCAGAGAAAGAATTTTTCCTGTTGGTAGATTAGACAGAGGAACAACAGGAGTCCTCATCCTAACAAACGATGGTGAATTTGCAAATAAACTGATGCATCCAAAATTCGAAATAAAGAAAACATATAAAGTAACGATAGACAAACCCATCACATCGGAGCATTCAGAACAACTCAGAAAAGGGGTTAGAATCTCCGATGGATTAACAGCACCAGCTAAAGTGCTTATAATCCCACGCACAGATGACAAAGAAATTGGAATTATTATTCACGAGGGAAGAAATAAACAAGTCAGACGAATGTTTGAAAAATTGGGATATGATGTTAAAAAATTAGACCGACTCGCTTATGGTGATATTTCGTATGAAGGTTTAAAGCGAGGTCAATGGCGTTATTTTACAAAAAAGGAATTAGCAAGTTTCTCAAACTATTAATTGAAGGTGAATTATATGAAATTTAAACTGTCAATATTTTTATTTGTATCGTTCCACTTTATGGTAAACGACCTTTATTCAACAAATACATTCGATCAATTTTTTTATTCCAAAACAATGCGTGTAGATTATTTCCACACAGGTTCGAAGACGCAAGAAATTTTTAGCATCGACCAAATATATGAAGAAGGTGAATGGCCCGGAAGCAAAATTAACTTGATTGATACTTTAAACTTTGGGGAATATCTGCTTAAAATATATGATGTTAATACTAATCAATTGATATTTTCCAGAGGATATTCAACAATATTTAATGAATGGCAAACCACAGACGAAGCAAACTCCGGTATTTATAAAACCTACCACGAAACAGTAAGGTTTCCATTTCCACAAAGAAAAATTCAATTGACTATTAACCGTCGAGATAAACTAATGTTTTTTAAAGAAATTTATTCTAAAGTCATAGATCCAAACGATAGAGTATTGGTGAATCGTGTGCCTAAAAAATATGATTTTAAAGTAACGTCACTTATGAATAACGGTACATCTTCTGAAAAAGTGGACATAGTCATCATAGGAGATGGGTACAGAAAAGAAGATATTAATAAATTTAGGTCAGACGCTAAAACTTTAAACGATAAAATGTTTATCACGAGTCCATTTAAAGAAAGAAAGAAGGATTTTAATGTCTGGATGATCGAAGCGATATCACCAGATTCTGGTATAGATAAACCAGACGCAAATCTCTGGAAGAATACAATATTCAATACTACCTACAATTATTTTGGATCGCCAAGATACGTATTAACCGAAGATAATAAAACATTGCGGGATGTTGCAGCAGCAACTCCTTACGACTTCATAAACATTTTAGTGAACGATAATCGCTACGGAGGTGGTGGAATTTACAATCTTTATACAACCACTTATACAATTAGTGATGCTCCCGGAAAAGATTGGCAGATGGAATATGTGTATATACACGAATTCGGTCATAGCTTCGGTGGACTCGGCGATGAATACTATAGCTCTCAAGTTTCGTACACCGATTTCTACACAAAAGGTGTTGAACCGTGGGAACCGAATGTTACCGCACAGACTAAAAGAGAGAAATTAAAATGGAAACATCTTGTCGATGCTGATACACCGATTCCAACTCCGTGGGAAAAATCTGAGTATGATAGTCTCGAAAGTGTCCGCCAAAAATTGGATCGGTTGGCACCCGACTATTACCAAAAGCGTGAACCTTTGATTCAACAAACTCAGAATATTTTAA
>JBBINX010000059.1:0-14932 GCA_037443685.1 Ignavibacteriales bacterium | reverse complement strand
TTTTTCATTAATCACCTACTTTAATTATTTGATGATTGTTAATTTACGAACTAAAATTTTTTTTGATGTTTTCATTTGATAGAAATATATTCCCGAAGGCAAATCATTAGAATTGAGCGTTATTGTATATTCACCATGGTAATGGAGTCGATCGACCAGGACTCTGACTTGTTGACCGAGAATATTGTAGAGTCGAATACTAATCCATTCTTGAAATGGAACACAGTATTGAATAATGGTTGATGAATTGAACGGGTTCGGATAGTTTTGATAGAGTTTAAATTCCTGAGGTACTGGTTGATTCTCTTCTGAAACTGCTACGATTTCACCATACTTCACAGAGTCAATTATTGCTCCGGAAAGGTAATAATAGAAATGAGATTGAACCAACCCAAATCCTGAAGCCAAGTGTTCATCTCCATCACAGATCTCTTGTCCCCATGAGAGTATACGACAAAAGCGGAAGGTTTTTACAAGTGTCGGAACTCCTAAGACATAACTCACCCCAATATTCACTACTGAAATGCGATATTCTATGTTGAGAAGAAAATCATAACCAGCGAACCATTCCTCTCCGACTTGTGCACCTAATTTGTAACGGGGATATTCAGGAAAGATGTATTCCCCGTAGACACAGAATCCGGTATCAATTCTTTGGTGAATCAAGGCTGTATAACCGGTTGGGCCAACATCTTTAATAACTAGATGAATATTTCCGTAGCTGTCCGTAGAATCTGAGACAAGATACCTCGTCCTAGCAATTTCACCGGTATAAAAGTCGCGGTATTGCCAGACATTACCAGTCTTGTATGGGTAAAAACTCAGTGGATGTGGGTTTTTTGAATGGAGATATTCACATGTTAATAAAAGAGGTATTAGGACATATAAAAATCTTTTCATACTCTCTCCTAATTTCATCTTGTCTGCCCGGCTTGTTACTATTTAAAATTACGAATAAATAAAACCGAAGGCAAGTTTTTATTACTCGTACCGCCCTTTTACCACTCTGTAGTTTCCACCATAATCTTTTATCGTTTCTACATTGGAGTATCCGAAACTCGAAAATAGTCCGGCAACTTCCACTTTTTGGTTGTAAGCAATTTCTACAAGCAGCCACCCACCCGATTTTAAAAGTAGCTTGCCAACGTCCGCTATTCGTCTGTAATATGTTAACCCATCTTTATTATCTGTAGTTGCAATGGATGGCTCGTAATCAGAAACCTCTTGCTGAACTTCTTTCATTTCACCAGACGAAATATAAGGTGGATTTGAAACTATTACATTGAACTTAATATCCAACTTCATCTCATAAAAAATATTTTGATGAAGGAGTTTCACTTTATCGTTCAGCGAATATCTTTCAACGTTCAACTTGGCTACATTAAGGGCATCTTCACTTACGTCTATCCCTGTAACGTAAGCTCTATCTATGAATTTAGCTAAACTAACTGCGATGTTTCCGCTGCCCACACCTATCTCCAGAATGTTGATGTTTCCCTCAAAAGCACGACTTAGTTTAATAGTTTCTTCAATAAGCACTTCGGTTTCCTGACGTGGAATCAAAACCCTTTTATCCACATAAAACTTTAATCCCATAAACTCAGCCTCACCGATGATATATTGCAGCGGCTCGTGCTTTAATCGCCGCTTAAATAAATCCTTGAATGAGTTTAATTCCGACTTACTCATCGGTTTATCGTAGTACAAATACAAATCAATTCGATTTTTATAGTTTAGTACATGACAAATCAATAACTCGACATTCAAGCGTGCATCATCGAAACTTTTTTTCTGCAAATAATTTGCCGACCAATCAAGCAATCTCTTGATAGTCCAAATTTTATCGCTGTCCAATATTGCCTCGAATTAATAATAGTACTACCATTGACAAAACTTCACCATTTTTATAAAAATAAACATTCCAATTAAAAATATTTCAATTAATATTAAAAATAATAACGAACGAAAGAACAAATAATCAGATTTGAATTTTTAGTTGTATCCAAAAAAAATATTTTACTTAATTACAATTTGTCCATAATTTCATCTAATCGCTGATCTTCTATAAATTTGAATTGATCGGTACGGTATTTCGTTTGCATCTGTTCAACATAACGCTTCAAGAAGAAAGCTATTGTTTCAATCCTTATTTTTATTGAGCCTTTAGGTTTGTTTTCGTCGATATCTTTGAAACTGAAATATGGTGTTCGGCTCGCTTCCAGTATGTCTTGTATGAGTGTGTAAATAGGAGCATCGTGCCCGCACCTGAAATTCGATAATTCGACGACAACTAAATTCGGATGTCGTGCTGCAAACTTGGCAGCCCATATTTTTTTATTCGTGTTTTCGCTGTATGAATTCTTCCAAACATCGCTGATGTCTAATGGATGAACATCTTCATCCTTGAATATTCGTTTTAAAATATCTTCATCGGTTGGAAGTGAATCTTGGAATAATATTGGATAACCTAATTTCTGAAATTCCTCTGGTATCCCGTGGTTAATACCAGGGTCGTTATGATACGGACGGTCAAGGACAAGAATTCCGATTCTATTTTGGTGCTCGATCATTTCAAGAACTTCTCTTCCCTTATGCTTCAAATTTTTTTGGAAATTATGTAGCGCAATGTAAGCTTCGTTTACCGCTTCGCTATTTTCTTTTTCAGTCAATTCTAAAACTGTTTTAAATTCATCGAATAATTGCCGGGCTGTTAATTCAGGTTCGTGTAAATTTAAAAACGGGTTTTTGAATTTTACACCGAACTGGTCAAACAAATCTGTCTCTTTCACAAAAGCCGCCTTAACAGCAAAAGGTGTTGCTACAGCAGTAGGGCATCCTCTATGGTCAACGCAGTTTATTAACTCGCTCGGCATCGAATCTATGCTCGGAAGAAAAATTACATCTAACTTCTTCTGGTTATGTTTCACATACAATAAGTTGTGAATATGCGGAATTCCTAACTTGCTCGGGTAGCACGGATCGATGTTCCCGCGCTTTGCCCCCTCGCGATAAAGTGGTTCAGATGTGAAGTCTGAATAAACAAGATTACTCGGTGAAACTCCCAAGCTTTCAAAATAAGCACTGAAGAAGGGGTTAAAAGTGTAAAGATTTAGTAATCTTGGAATGCCGATGACTAATTTTTCCCTATTCTGTTTTATAGAACGGATACTCGATATTTTCGGTGGATTTATCGGCTCCCATATTTTTTTGCCCGCATATTCTATTAAATTCGGATTGCGTCCTTTGATTTCAGAAATCTGTTTTTGAATATTTTTCATCCCGTCAATATTGTCAACAGCTCCTTTTTCACAGTTCGCAATAATAATTCGTTCTTTCCGAGAACCGTTAGATTTTTCATTGAGTTTTTTCGGAATAACTTCAATACGTCCGGCCCGTGTTTGCTCAGCTCCGTGTTTATACGCAAATGTCTCATCTAAACTCAACTCGTGCGGGTGATGTGTATAAATATCTATGAAAGTCCTTAAGCAATGGTTCTTACAGAAGATACAGCGAGAGGTTTCATCACGCGTTGTATTGTACTTGATAGAAGCAACCGCATCAAAACCGATAAAATTTGTCTTTGAATTAGATGTGAAAACTCGTGCCGCTTCTAACGCCGCACCGATTGCACCGCTCTCACCCGTATGCGGATGTACTTGGATCGTTGGCAATTCGTTCGAGCTATCGAACCTCTCACGAATAAAATCCACCTGTGCTTTCACAGCAGCTAAATTATGCTGAGTCCCTCCCTGCAGAACAAAATGTTTTCCGAATTTTGCCACATTCGGCATCTTTGCGATATAGAGCCAAATATTTTTAGGAAGAACTTTTGCTAACCCCGCCAATATTTCTTCAGGTTTCCAACCCTGCCTTTGAAAATCAACAATATCCGATTGCAAAAATACTGCACAACCGTAACTAAACTCAGGAACACGCTGAGCTTTGAAAGCATGTTCGGCATAATCATCCACTTTTATACCTAAACTCTCAGACGTTGCGTGCAAAAAATAACCGTTCCCCGCGGAACATTGTGTGTTCAGCTTGAAATCTATCACGCGTCTATCTTTCAGAATTATAATTTTTATATCTTGACCGCCAACATCACAAATCACATCGACTTTTTCGAAATAGTGTAAAGCCGAAATCATATGTGCAACTGTTTCGACCAAAGCTACATCGGAACCGATACAATCTTTCAACATATCTTTTGCGTAACCGGTTACACCAACACTAAGAACATTGAGTATTGCACCCTGCTTTTCAATTTGAGATCGAAGATTCAATAGTATCTCTTTCGTATCCTCTATCGGATTTCCTTTTGATAATCGGTAATCTTTCGCAATCAAATTTTTATCCGTATCAATCAAAACAGCTTTCGTTGAAGTTGAACCGGCATCTATCCCGATGTAAACGTCCACGATTTGTCCTTGCTGGTATCGCTGTGTTACGAACGACGGCAGCTTGTGTTCATCGATAAAATCTTGAATATCCTCCTGCTTCTCCCACAACCCTCTGCCGCTTAGTTTTACTTTTAAATCTCCCCTGTCGCTGAATATATAATCGTGTAACCTCTTCCATCCTTTATATAGTCCCACAGATTTGTTTTCGCTTTTTCCGTATTCAACTGCCCCTATTGCTGCGTACAATTCCGAATTTTCCGGAACTTTGATTAACGAAGACGGATCGATATCTGCCGGGATATCTACATTACGTTCATTCCAGATTAATGGAATGTTCACCTGCCAGGCTTCGACTAATCCCTTCAAAAATGTATGAGGACCTCCCAATAACAAAACATCCGGTAATACTGTGTGTCCTCGGGTTAATACTGTTAAGTTTTGTTGAATGATTGAAGCATAAAGTGAAGCGATGAGTTCTTCAATCGGTACACCTTGTTTTTGAAGTGAGTTAATGTCGGTCTCGGCGAATACACCGCACTTACCCGCCACCGGATGAGTCTTTACTCCTCTGAATGGTAACTCGCAAAGCAATGAAGAATTAATATTAAGTTTAGCTGCAATTTTATCTATTACAGCGCCCGTTCCGCCAGCACATTTATCGTTCATCGTAACGATTTTTTTTCTTCCAGCAGAATTATCCTCTTTAAAAATAATTATTTTTGCATCCTGTCCACCTAATTCAATAACCGATTTCACTTCGGGGTAAGATTTTTCTACTGCTAACGATAATGCATTGACTTCTTGCACGAACTTACCACCAACAAAATTAGCTATATCAACTGCCCCGCTTCCGGTAAAGAATATCCTGAAATCTCCTTCCCTCAAACCCAAATCTTTTTCGAACGTTTGTAAAAATTCGAGAACTTTTTCTGCAAGTCTTGTCTCGTGTCGTTGATAGTCGCTCCAAATTATCTTATCATTTGAGGTATCAACAACGACACTTTTCACAGTTGTAGAACCGACATCGATCCCGACGCATAAATTCGTTGGATCCTTTCTAAATTTTGGATATGTAAAATTTTCTTTTCTCAATGTCGTCGCATCAAACTTTTAATATGATACAGAAGGTTAGCTGAACGCCCAGTTACTCCTTCAGTTTTTGGAATTCGATAAGTAGGAGATTGCATTTGTGGATGTTCGGAAATAAATTCTTTAGCCGTTTCGATAGATAGTTTCGTTGTCTCAAGAGCTTTTTCATATTCATTACGGCATCTAATTCGGGCATCGGTCAGAGCCATCTGCACACGGCTGTATGCATTAATTTCGCCTTCGCCCGAAGTTTCAATAGATAAAAATATCAACTCAGGATATTTAGAAGTAACAGCAGAATGCGCACCGTCGCTCTGTGTGCTCGGCAAACAACCGAACGGCTTCAACGATAAAACCATATGACACAAATTATTTACAGTGTGATAGATACTTTTTGCCACTTCAAGATGTCCTTCGCCACCTCTTGCTCGTGAATTATAAAAAGGATGTGCTAACTTTTCAAGTAATAATTGGTCAGTCAGTGGTTGCGGCAAGTAGTTGAACTGTTTTCTGAAACGATTGTATTCGCGCTTCAAAATCAATTCACCTAATTTTATTAAAACTTTCTTTTGAAAATATTTGAGTTTATTGAACGACTTCTGCAATCCTTTTCGATCTGTCATATACTGGTCAGCGTCATACAGCAAATACAGCAACCATGTAGAAATTGGTTCAATAAGCACTTCTGCACCCTCTTTTTCGAGATAGCTAAACATCTTAAAGTTCCCATCACCCTCAGTTGTCTGTGCCCAAAATTCTCCCGTAACTTTTACAATAGGAACTTGCCTCAAATGATCTACTTGTATCTGTTGTAATTTATTCCCGATTATTTTCAACACATCAGTATAGATAGTGCTTAATACTTGGTCAGTCAACAAAGAGTATAAACCGCTCCGCTTCGAATTGATTAAGAATCTTTGTTTTTTAAAGATAGAAAAATATATCTCCTGCGTCGCTTCTGCCATTAGCGCATCCGTCGCACCATTAACGACTTCGTATGGACGAATCTTGAAAGCGACATCATTCAAAATGTCTGCAAGCACTAATCCAATTACCATTCCCAAGAAAAATTTTTCATCCATCTGTAAGCCACTCTCGGCTTTAACCTGATTGAATCCTTCAACTTGTTGAAATGTGAATACCCGGAAGCCATCAAAACCAGACAGTTTCAGAGCGAGACGATACTCAGCTTCATACATTCCGAAACGGCACGGCCCGCAAGCGCCAGCAGTAAGCAAAACATAATTATCTATTATAGATTGCTTCGATAAACCTTTGCTTTCTATTTGACGAAGATAGTTAATCAGATTGCCAACTGTAAAATAAGTCGGGTTGCATTGACCATTGTTACAGTACTCTCTTCCGGTATGGAATGCTTCGATGTTAGGTGTAGGTAATTGCTGCACTTTATAACCTAAACCTTCGATTCCTGCACGGACAAAATAGTCGTGACGAGTCGTAAAACCACCTAAAAGGATTGTAGTTGTATCTTTTTCACTCTTCAGAAACGGTCTTTCAGATATTCTTTTAAAATGACAAACTTTTTCTTTTCCAGATGGATTATTATCCGATTTTTGTTCTCTGAAAATACTGATATCTCTCTGTAATTTATCGATATTTATTAAAGTTGAATCCATTAGAATAATTTAATTTAGACAAAATTGATATTGACCCGATTTGTACTTCAGCTTGTTTTGTTAAAACCGCAAGGCGGGGTTGAGATGATTATCTTCGGATGAAGGAGTAAAATGTAGAGTTTTAAAAAAAAGACTCACTGTAAAGGATAGAAGTAAATTTTTAATCTGATAGAATATGAACTGGAATTTATTTTGGAAGCAAGAAAGTAAGAGTTGTTTTTTCTTTCTAATAAATCGCAAACAGTCGATATCAAAAATCACAATATATCCACAAAGCGCAGATAAATAAAGAAGAAACAGAAAAAGTCGTACATGAAAAGAAGTGTCCTGAACAGTTACCTGATTCCAATATAAGATATCGCATATTTTCCGATAGAACTTCATATTATTTTTATTACTTTTTATACGTATAATTTACAACACAAAATGGGTTAAATCAAGTTTATATAATAAAATATATAAAAAATTGATTTTAGACGAACGATTTTGTATCTTTACACCGTCAAATCAAGAAAATCATTCACATTTTAAAATTAATTCTATGGAAACTACTAAACTCGAAAAAACTAAACATTTTATCAAAAACAATAAAATTGAGTTTCTTGATTTAAAAACTTTAGATTTAGTCGGTAAGCTTCATCATATAACGGTGCCATATGAAGAAGGGCTACTCGAATCGTTAATGGACGAAGGTATAGGTTTCGACGGTTCGAGCTACGGTTTCTCAAAAGTAGAATGCAGTGATATGATACTGATTCCCGATTTTTCGACAAGTGTGATAGACCCGTTCAGAACAGCACCTACATTGAGCGTGCTTACTGAAGTCCACCTTACCGACACAGTCAAATCCAGGTTTTCACAAGATGGAAGGTATGTAGCCAAAAAAGCAGAAAAATTTTTAATAGACACTGGTATTGCAGACACAGCACTTTGGGGTCCTGAATTTGAGTTCTATATTTTTTCGAAAGTAGAATTCGATACAAGGACTGCTTTTTCGTTTTATAAATTGGAACACGGAGAAGAATTTTTTGCTAATGCGTATCACGCCGCAAACCCGTTTGACATTTATGACGATTTTCGTGACGAAGCGTCGAAATTATTCAAACAACTGAACATTGAAGTAAAATATCACCACCATGAAGTTGGCGAAAGAGGACAGCAAGAAATTGAAACACAATTCGATACTCTTTTAGCTATCAGTGACAAAATTGTGCTGGCAAAATATCTACTTTTCAACCTCGCCCATAAAAATAATTTATCCCTCACATTTATGCCAAAGCCAATGTTTCAACAAGCTGGCAATGGTTTACACGTTCATCAATATTTATTGAAAGACGGAAAGAACATTTTTTACGAAAAAGGGAAATATGCAAACTTAAACTCTCTGGCTCATGCATACATTAGCGGTTTATTGAAACACGCCCCCGCTCTTTGTGCATTTACAAATCCTAGTACAAATTCATACAAAAGATTAGTGCCTGGTTTTGAGGCACCTGTTGCAATAACATTTGGCCAAGCAAACCGTTCTGCTGCTATAAGAATCCCATCCTACGTAAAAAATCCGGAAGAAACTCGCTTTGAATATAGACCTCCCGATGCTACAGCCAATCCGTACTTCCTGATGAGTGCAATGTTGATGGCTGGACTCGATGGTATAAACAATAATTGGGACCCCGTGAAAGAAAAATTAGGACCGATTGATACGAACATCTACAACAGTGCTGATAAAAACATTAAATTTTTACCCAAAAACCTCGAAGAAGCATTAGATGCCCTTGCACAAGATAACGAGTTTCTAAAACGTGGCAATGTGTTTACAGATGACCTTATTCAACAATGGATAAAAACAAAAGAGAAGGATATAAAATCCATCGCTACCATGCCTCATCCGTACGAATATAAGATGTACTTTAATTTATAGAAGTGATGCAAAACCCCCAGAACAAACATAAAATGACTCTTTGTTTTATTCTAATTGTTGTAATTTTTCCCTTCGTAAGTTGTTCGCAAAAGGACAAAGAAATACGGATGGAAACGTTTGTTAATATATACGTTGAATTAGCTATTTCTAAAGGAATGGGCTCGGTTAATCAATTGACTGATTCTATTTTCATTACAGAGAAGAATACAATCCTAAAAAAATACAATGTTAGTGAAGAGCAAATCAGGAACACAATCGCTTTTTACAATAAAGATGTATATAAATGGAGAGAGTTTTACGAAAAGGTTGTTCGACGATTCGAGGAATTACAAAAAAAAGAGGAAAATTAGTCATCAACCCTCTGTATAGTAAATTTGAAAGTACTGCCTTTTCCGACTTCGCTCTCGACCCAAATTTTTCCATTGTGCGCTTCGACAATTTCTTTACATATCCATAATCCTAACCCGGTTCCTTTAATTTTTTTTGAATCGGTGGAATCGACGCGCGAAAATTTTTGGAATAACTTATCGAAAGACTCCTGCTCGATACCGATACCTTCATCGGTTACAGAAAATAAGACTTCATCACTCGAATATTTATAAACAGCTACTAAAATATTGCACCCATTAGGGGAATATTTTACGGAATTCGATAATAGGTTTTGTAAAACCTGACGAAGTCGAGCTTGATCGGCTTTGATATATGAAACACTCGGATCTACAGTATAGTTGATGGCGTGCCGGTTCGAAAATCGTACTGATGCAATCGCATCCTGTATTGTCCGTTCGACATTAACAATTTTAAAATCTAACTTAACTTGACCTGATTCTATCTTAGTTATGGATAACGTATCCTCAGCTAACTGGTTCAACCGGTTTGCTTGAGTAATGATCATTGTTAGATATTCTTTGAAACGGTTTAATTTTTGAATATCCTCGCTTCTTAACAACGATTTTGCTGCAAGTATTATAGTTGACAATGGGGAACGAAAATCGTGCGATACTATTCCTAAAAACTCAGATTTTAAATGGTCTAAGTCTGTCAATTTCATATTCGCTTCCATTATCTCCTCATAAAGTTGTGCGTTTTTAAGAGCACTCGATATCTGGTCGCTAAGTGTTTGTAAGACGACTACATCCATCTCATCAAAAGCATACATTACGGAATCTTCAATATTAAGAATTCCTACAATTTCTTCGTTAATTTTAAGAGGAAGCACAAGTTCTGATTTTGTAGCGTGGTAGTCAAAAGGCAGATATCTGGGATCTTGAGCAACGTCGTTTGCCAATACATATTCACCGTGTTGTGCCACCCATCCTATCAAACCGTCTGTAATTTTTTGCCTCATCACAATTACCGCTTCATTAGCATAACCACCTGCGTGTGCTTTGACAATTAACTCCGTCCTGTTCTCATTGAACAATAATATAGAAACATCGTAGTAATTAAAATTTTGTTGGATTGCATCTACAGTTGCTTTCAATATTTCATCGATATTCAGTGTAGAGTTGAGTTTTTGGGATATTTCGTTCATTATCTCAATTTGGGCAATCCTCTTTTTTGCTTCTTCAAAAAAAGATATATTATTAATGGCTACTCCAACTTGCAAGCCGAAAAGCTGTATTATCGCTAAATCTTCATCATTATAATTATCCAGATTCATCGACCCAAAAACCAAGCAACCTCCTTGAGCGTTTCCATTCCTCGTCGGAACAACAAGGAGTGTCTTGACTCCTAATTCCTCGAATTTACCGTCTATGGCATTACTTCTGCCTTGCGATGTAGCCGATTCGCAAATCAAGGGAGATTGATTTCTTAACACCAACCCTGGAATTCCTTCTTCAATGTTAAAATAATTTTGATTCAAACCCGATGCATCGGCGATGGATGAAAGTGTTATAATCTGATAGTAAGTGTGCATCGGATTAAGCAGAGCTAAATATAATACCTCATAGTCTATCAGCCAGTGTGTTTCATTTCTTAATATTGCAAATATTTTTTCTTTGCAATCAGCTGCATCAATTTGGAGAATAATATCGGAGAGAGTCGTTAAACGTTTTTTCAGACCGTATCCCTCCAACAGTCCTTGAGATTGATCTTGGACTTTTACTTTGGGGTTTTTGATTTTACTTGATTTATTTTTCATCTATTTTGTTCTGTCTGACTTTATTCGGTCACTTTGCCTATAATGAACGACTTTTCTCCAACATCATTTAATGTTCCTAAAATTTTTTCATGATCTTTTTTTGTAGAAATAATTACCAATCCTATGCCCAAGTTAAAAGTTTTTCGCATTTCATTTTCTGTAATATCACCAAGCTTATTTATTAAACTAAAAATTTTAGGTCGTTCCCAACCAAACCAATCAATTTCTAAATGCAAGCCCTCTGGTAACAACCTTTTTGTGTTTCCTTCGATACCGCCGCCGGTAATGTGTGCGATTCCGTGAATTCCCGGCATCGCTTTTATTTTTTCGATAACGGAAAGGTACGACCTGTGAATCTGTAATAAGTTTTCACCTAATTTCATACCTAACTCATCGACAAAATCGTCAACCTCAAATCGGTCAAACAACACAGACCGTGCAAGAGAGTATCCGTTTGTGTGTAATCCGTTCGAAGGAAGAGCAATCAATACATCACCAGCTTTAATTTTTCCCCCGTCAATTATTTTTGACTTTTCGACCAGGCCGACGATCATACCGGCTATATCGTAATCTTGGTCGTGATAAATACCCGGCATCTCCGCTGTCTCTCCACCTATTAAAGCACATCCATTTTCTTTGCATGCTTTAATCATCCCACCTAATACGTCTGCTCCAACACGTTGCGATAATTTCCCCGAAGCAAAATAGTCTAAAAAAAATAATGGCTGAGCACCACACACAGCAATATCGTTCACACAATGATTCACTAAATCCTGCCCGATCGTATCATGCTTATCCATCATGAAAGCAACTTTCAATTTCGTTCCGACACCGTCAACACTCGAGACAAGGACAGGATGTTTATAATTTTCAAACTTTGCATCATAGAAAGCACTAAACAAGCCGATGTCCGAAAGGACAGATTTTGAGAAAGTAGATTTGACTTTGAGTTTGAGAGTATTTATAAACTCATTTCCTGCGGTTATGTTGACACCCGAATCTTTGTAAGATTTTGACAAATGTATATTTGAACCTTGTAACATTAATAATTGCTTGTAAATAAAAGATTTTTTGAGATAAAATGCAAAATAATAACTTCAGGTTTGCAGAATATAGGATTTGTGAGTATATTTTCAATAAATTTTATAAAACTATGAGAACTGTAACCATTCGTAAAACTAAAGAACAATTTCCTGTCGGGAAAATTATTTGTATCGGGCGTAACTATATAGAACACGCAAAGGAGATGAAAGCTGATATTCCTGATAATCCGGTAATCTTTTTAAAACCACCATCTGCAATTATCTATGACCGCGATAATATTGTTATTCCCAAAATTTCAAACGAAATGCACCACGAAGTCGAGTTGGTCGTTGTGATAGGTAAAGGTGGCAAAAACATAATCGCTTCGGATGCGGATTCAAATATATTAGGTTATGCTGTTGGGCTTGATATGACACTTCGTGATGTTCAAGCCGAAGCAAAGAAAAAAGGATTGCCGTGGACTGTTGCAAAAGGATTCGACACATCAGCACCGATTTCAGAAATTTTATTAAAAGACGAAATTCTTGACCCGCACAACCTGAATTTAGTTTGTCGCGTGAATGGCGAAATTCGTCAACAAGCGAGTACAGATAAAATGATTTTCAGTGTTTATAAATTGATCGAATATATTTCTTCGATAATCACACTCGAATATGGCGATTTGATTTACACTGGAACACCCGCAGGTGTAAGTCAAGTTAATAATGGCGATATAATCGAAGCCGAGCTTGTCGGTTACATAAAAATCACAAACAACGTGAAATCGGAACCGAAGTAGTTTTGATGATAAAACATTTTTCAATCTATATATTCCCTCTTTTAATATTAGCAGTTCTCATATTTTGGGGATTTTTAATACCTACTGAGAACAAGAATGAGCCAGTAATTCCTACTTCTCCGAATCCAATCAATGAAATTTACTATAAGTTCGATTCATTTACTTCCGATGCTTCAAAATATATTTGGCCCACAGATGCAAGCCACCGGGTTACATCTTCGTTCGGAGAATTTCGCAATAATCATTTTCACGGTGGTATAGATGTAAGCACGAATAAGAAAACTGGCTTCAAAGTATTTGCATCTCGCGAGGGTTACGTTGCACGAATCCGCATAATGCCCGACGGTTACGGAAAAATGCTTTACGTAAAACATCCCGACGGTTACTATACTACTTACGCACACCTTAAAACTTTTAACTATGAAATCAATGAGACGGTGCGAAAGGAACAATACGAGCAGCAATCGTTTTATATCGACCTGAAGCTAAACCCTGAAATGTTGCCGGTTCAAAGTGGTGATATTATTGCTTATACAGGCGATACGGGTGCAGGTCCCCCACATTTACATTTTGAGATAAGAGACGAAAATATGAATCCTGTAAATCCGTTTCTTTTTAAAAACTTATACATCAGAGATGACCGACCACCTATAATTAAGAAAATTTTTATCGCACCCGCCGGAATGAACTCGGAAGTTTTTAGTAAAATCATCCCTTTTTTTTATAATAATCGAAATCGAGGCGGCAGAAATTTAGCTATCGCACAACCCATCCCGGTATCGGGCGATGTCCGCTTGGGAATCGAAGCCATCGATTTGGCAAACGAAGCATCGAATCGATCAGGAATTTACAGCATTCAATTATGGCTAAATGATAGTATCATCTACCAAGTAAAATTCGACCGCTTCCCCCACACAGAAGCAAAGCAAATTTTGCTCCACTACGATTTACAAATATTATATGCAAGTAACGAAAAATTCCAAAAACTTTACGTCGATGTAGGGAACCTGCTCCCTATCTACAATCGTTTGCCTTATGGAAGCGGCATTATCAAAACTAGAGAAATGCCAGAGGGGTTACATACTTTTAAAATTTCGGTAAAAGATTTTTCGGACAACGAAACTTTACTCGAAGGGAAAATTTTAGTTACCCGGAAACCTGAAATCCAAATTCAAACCATTTCTGATAACCAACCAACATTAACGGGAAGCTATCTTAATTCTATCGAACAGATTTTAGTATTTGGGAAATCAGTGGGCAATCCAAATTGGAAACAATACACGGTTCGGAACGAAATGATACATAGATTCGGAACAAATATTACGTTTCCATTCGATATAAAAAAATATGCAACCTTGAAAATCGTTGCGAAAGATAAATTCGGTTTTAATTCGCCACCTGTTTTTTACTTCAATCACAAATTTGAGGGAAGTAATTACAGCAGCATTAAAATTATTCGTGAACATTTTCATGATTTTATTAATTTAACGATCACTACTGATGGTTATTTTACAGATGTACCTGTCATACAAATTTTGGAAGGGACAAAATCTAAACTGGTACCACTAAATGCCTTAGAATTAAATATATACCGGGGTTCGTTTGTCCCCGATGTAGGGCATTCTGGCAAAAAAATCATTAGAGTTAAAGCTGAAGTTAATGGTAAAATGGTAGAATCGTCCGAAATTATTTCTCTCTATCCAATCGCTCCAAATTCATCGGGTGAATTTACGCTTGCTAACGGTAATTTAAAAATCGCTTTCGATTCGGGGGCGGTGTTTAAACCACTTTTCGTTACAGTTGATTCATCAATTTCAGAAGGGAGAATGGTTTACTCGCTCAATCCTCAGGATGTCCTATTAAATAAAGGAATCAGAGTTACGATGAAATCCAACGATCAAAACGACGGTTTGTATG
>JBBINX010000058.1:0-15012 GCA_037443685.1 Ignavibacteriales bacterium | reverse complement strand
GAAAAATATTTTTTAGTAATACATCTATTGGGTTTGCAGTTGGCGATGGAGGTATAATTATCCGCACGACTAACGGTGGAATACACTGGTATACAACAGAAAGTGGAACAACTCGAAATCTTTATTCAATTTATTTTCTAAACTCTGATTCAGGATTTGTTGGAGGCGATGGCGGTGTTATTCGGTTTACTACTAATAGGGGCGGAGTTTGGTCTAATCAATCGACTGATATATTGTTTCGGATAAATGACATATTTTTTACTTCGTCGGGCAGAGGATTTGCAGTAAATTCAAATGGTATATTATTGAGCACAACTAACAACGGCATTAATTGGTTGCAAGATACGCTTAAGTTAAATTCATCCTTAAACTCTATTTCATTCTCAGATGTTCTAAACGGCTCGATATTAGGTAATTTCTTAGATATTTGGCAAACAACAAACGGTGGCGCTACTTGGACGCTTCTCACAAATGGACGCACGAACAGTCTAACGTCTGTTTCTTTCATAAATAGTAATCAGGGTTGGGCTGTAGGTGATAATGCAACATTGCTACAGACGGTTGATAGTGGTAGAACGTGGATACCAAAAACACTCAACTTTTCACACGACTTTAAAACTCTCAAATTCTTCTCACACGATTATCCTGGCAAGTATGGCTGTGTCGTAGGTAACCAAGGTAAAATTATCAGAACGAACGACGGAGGGAATACTTGGACGGACGTTTCAAATACCGGCATACTCAATAATCTAAATGCGATTGCTACCAATTCTACGAATAGTTGGGTCGCTGGTGATCAGGGTATGGTACTATTTTCATCTAATCTAGGTAGCAGTTGGATACCTCAGAATATAAGCGATACCTTAGATAGGAAAGCGATATTTTTTATTAATGATTCTCTCGGATGGACTGCAGGAGAATTCGGTTCGATACACAAAACAACAAACGGTGGAAATAGTTGGGTCAAAAAAGATTCGATATTCAAAAACAGAATAAATTCTATTTATTTTATTAACAAGGACACGGGCTGGTTTGTAGGTAATAAAACTATTTTGAAAACTACAAACGGTGGTGAAATTTGGGATGTTGCTAATTTTCAATTTAGTCCCCTAAAAAAAGTAGATTATTATTCTGTAAAGTTTATTAATGACTTGGTCGGTTGGGTTGCGGGCAGTGGTGGTGTCATAATCAAAACTACGAACGGTGGTAAGAAGTGGTTTTTATTGCAAAGCGGTACATCTAATTATTTGTACGATATCCAGTTTTTAGATTCCAAAACTGGTTGGGTTGTCGGCTCTAATGGTTCTATCCTGCGTACACTAACCGGTGGAGGGGATGAAAAATTACCCCCTCGCCCACCCGGGTTCGTGATTCCTCCAGATTCATTATTCCAAAATTATCCAAACCCATTCTATGTAGGTAATAGAATCAGAGCAGGAACAGATTTCCCGGGTACTACAATTAGATATAAATTGTCCGAGGATACTTATGTAACACTGAAAATATTTAATGTTTTGGGCCAATTAATGGCGACACTTGTTGATGAATTCCAAGTCGAAGACGGCTATGAAGTAGAGTTTAATCCGTCAAACTTCCCAACTGGCGTATATTTTTATAGATTAGTAACACAACGCTCGAGCATCGTAAAACGTATGATGCTAATTAGATAAGAAATCTGTATCTCTTGGATTATGATTACTTATTTATTATATTTTATCAAATTAAATTAATATAACAACTATTTTTATTAAGTAAGGAGAAGTACATGAAAGACAATTTACTATCTGTTTTCCGACAAACACGGAGAATGATAACTGCTATATTAATAATAGTAGGATTTATTGCGGCAACGTTAGATGTAGATGCTCAAATAAATCCACCGGAAGGCTTTAAGAAGAACAGGGTCATAAATAAAAACCCTGGTCCCCTTCAGTATCCATATCGGACAATAAGAGACATTCAATTTAATCATCCCGATTCCTTAGCAAAAGCCGATTCAGTGCAATTAAGTAATGCTGCTTTATACTGGCACCTACAAAGAGCAAATTTTATAACTCCAGCTGGTTCACCCATAACTTATAGTTCTGACACAATGACTATCGTAGGGGTGGTCGTAATCGAGGCAATGTGGTTAAATTATACTGCAATGGGTTATACGATGGTTCTCGCGGATACTGGCTATTATTCGGATCCAGATAATTATAATAACGGATCGTGGAGATATATTCTGATCAGAGCAAATTTAACGGGCGATACCGTTTCATACTCAGATATGCTAAATCCTCAACGGGGAGATGTTGTACGAGTAAAAGGTTATGTTTGGGAATTTCCAAGTTATAGCGAACAGGGCGCACCTGCAATGCATAGTATGACGCAATTCGTCCCGTTAAGAAATCCAAATTTTGAACTAATAGATAGCGATTATCCACTACCGCAGCCAAAGAAATTTCCTTCAAACCAACCAAATCCTTTTTATACCGGTCAATTTCCTGGAGGGAAAATAAAATATTCAACAGGGGAGCAGTGGGAAAGTCATTATGTTGAAATGTACGACTGGACAGTTAGAGGAAATATCCTCACTATTAGAGGTACTTTCGATATGGTGAATGATGCAGGCGATGTAATTGGCTCTTACGATGGTTCAAAATGGTTTACTACTGTAGCGGGTCGTCAAGATCCAAATTCCACTTATCAAGCTCCTCCTGTGGGCGCAAGAATAGATACGATTCGAGGATGGATGTCATGTGTAACTGGCGGTGAAGCTCCGAGAGGGTATCGTATTTCACCAGTGTTTCCAGGAGACTTAAAATTTGGTATTTCTCGACCTCGAGTGCTCTCTCCGAGTCGTACGCCAATAGTAGTTACACCTGCCGATTCGGTTCAATACAGCGTCAATGTCATTAAGTTGCCGAATGGATATCCAATAGATAGTGTACAAATTTATGTCAGTACAGGTACTGGCGCTTTTATCCCCACGAAGATGAATTTTAATAAACCAGCTCCTATTGTTGATACAGCTACAGCAACAATCAAATTACGTAACAGACCTGCAGGAACGCAAATTCGTTATTTTTTTAAAGCATTTGATGAACTTGGTAATACAACGTTATTAGCAAATGCCCATTTTTCACTTTTTTCCGATACATCGAAAGGATTTTTCTTTTTTAATGTATTAGATAGGCCCTTAACGATACAAGATGTTCAATATACTCCTTATTTAAATGGGACTAGTCCGTATGTCGGCGCACGCACAACTCTAACCGGTACTGTTACTGCCGATACGAGCGATTTTTACACGATTCCAATAGGTACAGGTACAACGTCTTGGTATATGCAAAGCGGGAATGCACCTTGGAGTGGTTTATGGATTACTGGTGCTGAATCAACATTAGTTGGGCTCAGAAGAGGTGATAGTATCAGTATTACAGGAACTGTCTCAGAATATTTTTCAGTTACACGCTTGCAAGATATACAATATCCTGTCCAGATCATAGCGAACAACAGACCGATACCTCAACCAGTCAGTTTAGCGACATCAGTTTTTCAGCACAATACTGCTGACGGAACTTCCAGTGCTGAGCGATGGGAAGGTATGTTGGTACGATTCGACTCTGTCCATGTAAGCGATGATTTACCAACTTTTGCAAATTTCTATGAGTACCTTGTTAGTGATGGTACTGGCGATATGATGGTAAGACGCGATGGGAAAAACAATTTCACAATTCCTTCAGATTCTTTACGCGCAGGAAAAGAAATTTTGACGAAAAGGGATAAGATAGTTCCGCTAACCGGTATAGCTTTTTTTGCGAGTAGTAAATATAAAGTGGCGCCACGCCGAGATGCTGATATCATTGCCGGATCTGTATATACTTACAGCGCCGGATGGAATATGATATCTCCGCCGTTTATTCCTCTCAATCCATTAAAAACAGCAATGTTTCCGGGTGGCGATTATTCACCAGCTTATGCATATGTAAATAACGCATACGATCTTAAAGATTCCTTATTTAACGGTATAGGTTACTGGTTAAAATTCCCAACTAATTTTGTAAAAAGAATGCATGGGCAGAGAGTTACCAACGGTGTTATCACTGTAAAACCAGGTTGGAATATGATAGGGTCAATCACAACTCCGGTTCAAACAAGCGCAATAGCACAGAACCCGCCCGGAATTGTTATAACTCCTTATTATGGTTATAATGGAGGTTATGAACTCACTACAAATATAGAACCGGGCAGAGCTTATTGGGTAAAAATTGGAAACCCAGGCGGGACACTTACATTATCTCAAACCTCTTTTAGTAAAATCGAAACTGCTGGATTTGCGAATATTGATGAATATAACACAATTACTATTACTGATAAAAATAAAAATTCGCAAACGTTATACTTCGGATTGGATGCAGAAGGAACGGTTAACAAAGCTTTTTACGAAATTCCTCCTTTAGCTCCTTCCACGATGTTTGATGTAAGGTTTTCATCACAGAGGATACTCGAGACTTATCCTAAACAAATAGATAAAGTTATTGAATATTTAATAACTATTGAATCTGCAGATTTTCCAATTACAATTTCTTGGAATGTATCCAACGGAATAGGTAAGAACTTTGCACTCACAGATGCAGCCAATGGAAAATTAATTGGTGTGAAGGAATTAAAAGGCGAAGGAAGCATTAGGTTTTCAAATCCTGACCTCACTAAGTTAAAAATAAAGGTCGAAAATGGTGAAGAGCTTCCGATAGAATTTGCCCTAGGTCAAAATTATCCAAATCCATTCAACCCGACAACTAAGATGACTATCGCTGTTCCAAAAGCCGCGAACATTGAAATGGTTGTGTATAACATCATAGGTCAGAAGGTTCGTACTTTACTAAACGAAATTCGTCCAGCTGGATATCACTCAATTGAGTGGGATGGAAAGAACGACCAAGGGAACAACATTCCGAGTGGAGTTTACTTTATCCGTATGGTTAGCGGTTCGTTTACACAAGTTAACAAAATGTTAATGCTTAAATGACCTGAGTCATTTGAGCAGAAATCTCGTTGTATATTCAACGGGGTTGATGCTCGAATAAAAGCCGTTACGACAGAAATTATTTTGTCGACAAAGTTTGGCAAGTTTAAAAAACCCGCCCTGAATATTGAGGCGGGTTTTTTATTTACCATCAATAATCGACACACTGAGCGAAAGAGCAAAGCGATTAAGTCGATGTGCTGATTATTTAATTCTTCCAACTTCGCTTTTTGTAATTTGTTAGTGTGTAATGACTTGTTAAGCTGGCTGCAGGAATGTAAAAAAACGGAAATTATTATTAGTTTCAGCCAGATAATGATTTAGGATGCGGCAGGTCGGAAAACAGGGAAGCAGTGAGTTAATTATCTGCATTTGCGAGCTTATCAGCTTTGTCAGCTAATTTTAGTTGTTCAATCATCTCATCTATCTTACCGTCGATAAATTCAGATAGGTTGTAAAGAGTAAGTGATATCCTATGGTCGGTTACTCTGTTCTGAGGGAAATTGTAAGTTCTTATTTTATCGCTTCTGTCTCCACTTTTTACCATTGATTTTCTCTGTGCAGAGACAGAGTCGTTTTGTTCGCGTAATTTCATCTCATATAACTTTGCACGTAGCATCTTCATAGCAAGTTCACGGTTTTTAAATTGCGACCGCTCTTGCTGGCAAGAGACAATCACCCCCGATGGTTTGTGTGTAATGCGTACTGCAGTTTCCACTTTGTTCACATTCTGGCCACCTTTACCGCCAGCACGGTATGTATCGAATTCCAAGTCGGCTGGGTTTATCTCAATTTCCACGTCTTCAATTTCAGGGAGTACAGCTACAGTTGCCGCCGATGTATGCACTCGCCCTTGTGATTCGGTCTCAGGTACACGCTGAACTCTATGAACGCCACTTTCATATTTTAGCTTTCCATAAGCCTCGTTTCCGCAAATTCTCATCACAATTTCTTTAAAACCACCTTTCCCAGAATCGCTAAAATCCAGCAACTCACAATTCCAACCCATTTTCTCAGAATACCTTGAATACATCCTGTAAAGGTCTGCCGCAAATAAACCCGCTTCATCACCGCCTGTACCAGCCCTGATTTCGACGATGGAATTTTTTGTATCATTAGGGTCTTTCGGAAGGAGAAGTGTTTTGAGGTCCTCTTCTAATTTTAGCATCGCTGAAATCAAATCATTAATTTCAGTTTCTGCAATATTTTTAATATCTGCATCTGATGAAGTATTTAAAATCTCCTGCAAGTCGCTCATCTCATTTTTTGTTCTTATATATTCTTCGTATGTTTTAACAATTTCGAAAAGGTCGCTGTGTTCCTTGCTCAATTCTCTAAATCTCTCTTGATTTTGAATTATATTCGGATCGGTGAGCAAATTTGTTACTTCGTCATATCGCTGTTTTATCTTTATTAACCGCTCAAACATTCTGTTCCTTTATAGTCAATCTAATGGTAAATATAAGAAAAAAAGAGGTTATAAACTATTTTTGAAGAGATAATAGGCAGTGGATATCAAACCTGTAGTTGCAGCGATTATTATAAACTTTTTGTATTCATATTTGATACGATAAAATTTTTGAGAATAGTAAAACATAATAATGGCCATCACCACATAACTAATTAGTGTGGATAATGCTGCGCCCAAAATTCCGAGTACAGGAATTAGTAAAAAATTAAAAACTACATTTGCGATAGCGGCAATTAATGTAATAAGAGGAAGATAAGCGGTCTTTTTTTGTATGTAGATACCTGTAGAAAAAGTTAAGGATAATCCATTGAATAAGTAAGCTAAAAGAATAATTGGTACGATATATAATCCTGACCAGTAATCGGGATGAATTATGAATCTGTCAAATATCTGGAGTTTTACGATATTTTCGATAAATACAGTAATTAGTATAAACACTGCAGCCATTCCTATCAAGAAATAGGTTGTGATTCGAGAGAATATTTCTCTTGCGTTAGGTTCTTTTGCGGTAGAAAAAAAGAAGGGTTTCCAAGCATAGTCAAACATCGAAACAACAAGCATCATAAATATTCCGAGACGATAGTTTGCTTGATAAATACCGACAGATGCATCGTCTGTTAAATAACGGAGTATTGGTCGGTCTATCACTTGCAACATCATCGCAGCTAATCCAGCTGGTAAGGAGGGCAGTCCGAATTTAAAAAGTTCTTTAAATAATTTTGTAGAGATATCAAAGCTAAAATTTTTAAATATTTCTGGCAGTAGAAAAATGACCGTCATTGCCGAAGCCACTAAACCGCTGATAAAAATTCCTTCAACGCCAAGCTTGAATTGGATAAGCAGTATAATATTGAGAGAAACATTGATTAAGATGTTTAAAAACTTGAACGAGGCAAACTTTTTAGCTTTACCAGCTTGTCGCAGATAGGCGAATGGGATGATAACTATTGCATCAAGAAAAAGGATGATTGCAGAGTATATTATTACTCGTGAAAAAACCTCGGGAAGCGCGATCAGTTCCCCGATAGGTTTTGATAGTAAAAGAATTATTGCTGAAAAAAATAAAGATGATATTATGATTGATAGAAACGGAGTGTTGAAGTTCTGTTTTTTGTCTCCTATTTCAAGTGTCGATGAATATTTGAAATATGCCGACTCCATCCCGTAGTTGTAAATAACATTTAAAAAAGCAATTAACGAATAGATATACGCTGTGATGCCGTATTCGGAAGGTGAGAGTACGTTCGTGTAAAACGGAACGAGTAGAAAATTTAGTAACCTACCGAGAATGGTGCTTGTACCATAAATTGCAGTGTCTCTCCCCAGTCTTATAATTTTATCAATCATCTGGGAATAAGTTTAACGTCCAATGATATATCGAGTGCTTTCGCGGAATGTGTTAACGTTCCTATTGAAATAAAGTCGACACCTGTTTCGGCAATTTTTTGTACGTTCTCGAGATTAACTTTTCCCGATGCTTCAGTTTCAACCTTGCGGCTTACTAATATTACGCCTTTCTGCATTTCTTCGATAGTGAAATTGTCGAACATGATTCTGTGTATACCGTCGAACTTGAGGGCTTCTCTGATTTCGTCTAAATTTTTTGTCTCAACTTCGATTTTAACTTTAATATTACTAGCGCTCAAATACGACAAACATTGGTCGATTGCTTTTGATATGCTACCTGCCGCTTCGATATGGTTGTCTTTTATCAATACCATATCGTCTAAACCAAAGCGGTGGTTAATACCGCCGCCGGTTTTAACAGCTAATTTATCTATTAAGCGTAAGCAAGGAGCGGTTTTGCGAGTATCGGTAATTTTTGCATCTGTTCCTGCCACGGCGCCAACAAACTGTCGAGTAAGTGTTGCAATACCACTCATACGCTGTAAAAAATTTAATGCTGTTCTTTCAGCTTTTAATATGTTTGAGAGCGGACCGTGGATTTTAGCTATGACAGTACCCGCATCAATACGTGTTCCATCATTGACCAGTTTAGAGAGAGTAATTTCTGGATCGACAAATTGAAATACTAATGTTGCAATATCGAGTCCGCATATTACACCATTATCTTTAGCTAATATTACACCGTTTCCTAAAATTGTACTATTAACAATTGATTCTGTTGTGATATCGCCTAAACCTATATCCTCGATTAAAGCTTCTTGAATCATACGACTTATCCGGCTGTCATTTAAAATATCATCCATCGCCATTTCTCTCCTCATCTATCATAATAGGTATATCGTTTTCAATTCGGTATATCTTTTCACAGTTTTTGCATCTCAGTTTGTTTTCTTCCTTGATGTATTCTAATTCCGATTGACATTTCGGACAGACAAGTATTTTTAGGAAGTCTTCAATTAGCATATTTAGTTTTCTTTCAGACTTAATGCTTTTTCTATAAGATCTATGAAAGATTTCGGAGCGCGTGTCGGTTTACGTGTATTCGCTTTTACAAAACCGTGAATAGTATATCCTGTTGCTATTAGTTGATCTGTTTCAGAGTCACGAACCTCATACTCTATCTCAATTTTTGCAGTTGGCACACTTCTTAAAATTGTGATGACATTTATCGGGTGGTCGTAAGCCGCTGACTTGAAATATCTGGCGTGTGCTTCAATAACCGGAAGTATGTATCCCATTTTTTCAAGTTCTGTATAAGCTAAGCCGATTGTACGAAGCAGCTCAGTTCGCCCTTGTTCAAAATATATAAAGTAATTAGCATAATAAACCGCATTCATCTGATCAGTTTCAGCATAACGAACACGAATATTTGTTGTGTGTGTGAGCATTAATCAATCAATTGATATTTATAATCTGTGAAAAGGTAAAAGAGCATAGAGCGCTGAGCTATTAGTTATTAAACTTGACATCTGGAATCTGAAATCTCATCTTCGAATTTTCTTCTTGTTTCCGAGTTGTTCAATCTCTGTTTAAACTTTACATCTCATATCTCATAACTGTTCTTATTCGTCCCACTCACCCATTTTAGAATATTTATCTATTCTTTTTTCAATCAATTTACCGGGTGGAATCTTTTTGAGTTTTTTAATTTCTTCCAATAAAATATCTTTTACGATCGATGCAGCTTTGGCAGGGTGTCGGTGTGCGCCACCTAATGGTTCGGGTACTATGCGATCGATGATGCCTTGTTTTAAAAGATCATCGGCGGCTAATTTTAGTGCTTCGGCAGCTTTTTCTTTATATTCCCAGCTTCGCCATAGTATGCTGGAGCATGACTCTGGTGAAATTACTGTGAACCAACAATTTTCGAGCATCAATACTCTATCACCCATACCAATTCCTAACGCACCACCCGATGCCCCCTCACCAATTATTAGCACGATCATTGGAGTCGGCATATGCGACATCTCAATCAGGTTTCGTGCAATCGCTTCAGCTTGTCCCCGTTCTTCAGCTTCAAGCCCGGGGAATGCACCAGGCGTATCGAGCATTGTAATTATCGGACGATTGAATTTAGCCGCTAATTTCATCAGTCGCAGTGCTTTCCGATATCCCTCTGGGTTTGGCATGCCAAAGTTTCTGTATATATTTTGTTTTGTATCGCGGCCCTTCTGTGTACCAATAATCATCACCGGTTCATCCGCAAGTAGAGCAAAACCTCCTACAATTGCTTTATCGTCTTTGAAACTTCTGTCGCCGTGAAGTTCCACGAAGTCCGTAGTCATCATCTCAATATAATCGAGTGTGTACGGGCGTTCAGGGTGCCGGGCAATTTGTACTTTTTGCCATCTCGTTAAATTTTTATATATAACATTTCGCATTTGCTCGAGTTTTTCTTCGACCGATTTAATTTCTTTTTTTAAATCGATACTTTCACCAAGCTTTTTCATCTCTTGAACTTTTTGTTCAAGTTCAAATATTGGTTTTTCAAATTCTAATATAATCTTTGGCATATTTATCTCTTTTTATTTTTATTCGAAAAAATAATTGATTTTAAAATTATTTCTATATCGAGCAGTACAGAATAATTTTTTGCATAATATATTTTATAATTTTCAATTTCTTCTAGTGAAATACCCTCATGGCGATTAATCTGGTACAGACCAGTAAGACCTGGTTTCTGTATATATATATCAATGTTATCTATTGGTCCATTTGAAACTGTATTATCTATCGGTGGACCAACCAAACTATATCTACCTGAGAGTACAAACGGTAGTAAATTATAATGAATTTTTTCCTTAAATGCTTGCTTAGTGGGTGAAAATAGTACAAGTAAAATTATTGAACCCGCCAAATCAAAAAGGCGTTTTGTAAATCGGTTTAACGGACTATGCAGTTTGTAATCGATGTCGATTAAAGGGATTTCATTGAGTTGATCGATATGTGTTTTTCCGATTATTACTTCCATACTATTCGGAACCATCCGGAAATTTATTTCCCGATTTCTGCTTCTAGAAATTATAGATAGAATATCACGATATGACAAAGATTCAGATGAGAAAATTACATCGCTGATTCGATACTCATCAATTAATTTAACTATATTTTCTATGCTTCCGACGATTTCTATTCCCAATACTTTATCGCCAATATTCTTATGAGTTGTGTCTATTAAGCCTACAATATTATAACGACTTCCAATATTTGACCTCAATTTTTGTAATAGTCGTTGTGCGTTTTGGTCAACACCAACAATCAATGTCTTGCGGCCGAAGATTTTTCCTTTTGAAACGTTGCCAAAACTGAACAACGAATGTAATAGCAATCTCCAGCCGGGTAATAAGACAACAGACACGGTTGCGGCATAGGCCACAACCATCCGGCTGAATGCAAATTGTTTAAAGAAAAATGTCAATGCTGAGATTATTGTGAAACCAATCAACACCGATACAGCAATCCTCAAATAGGAGTATCTATACCTTGTATAACCGCCTGAAAATAAAATTGTTAATATAATAATCAAGCCGGGAACGATGATTATGGGCAAAATTGCATAGGGTGGAACAGTTACGATTTTATCAAACCTTAATAACGAACCCACTATGAGAGCTACTAAAAAAAGTACCCAATCGAGAATTGGAAATATTAAATATTTTGCCAAGCGGATCAAATTTGTTAACCATGAACGAACAACGATGCCGAGTCGTAAGATAGATAAAATTAAAAATGAGTGATTTAAATGTGATTTGACAAATATGTGCATCGCGTCGTGGAACATCTTTAGCTCGTCTGTGTTGCTTCGCCGTGTACTCTCGCCTTTATAGTGAATGATTTGCGTTTGTGGGTAATAGAATATTTTCCATCCCGCTTTCTGTATTCGGTAACACCAGTCGAGGTCTTCTCCGTACATGAAATATTTTTCATTTAGACCGCCGATGTTTTCATAAACTTCTCTTTTTAAAAACATAAACGACCCGCTGATTGCATCTACTTCATAAGTTTCATCAGGGTTCAAGTAGGTCAAGTTGTATTTACCGAAAAGTTTGGTTTTTGGGAAAAGTGTACTTAGCCCTGTTACTTTAGTTAATGCAATCCACGGTGTAGGGAAACTTCTTCGGCAGGCAAGCTGGATTGTTCCGTCAGGGTTGAGGATTTTGCATCCCACTAAACCTATTTTAGGGTTCTGGTCTAAAAAGTTGATTAAACTAGAAAAAGTATCTTCCTGAACAATAGTGTCGGGGTTCAATAGAACTATAAACTTTCCCTTCGACTGTTTCAAAGCGATATTATTTGCTGCTGAAAAACCTAAATTCGTTTTGTTTTGTATAAGGATAATATCGGGAAACTTTTCGCACACCATCTCAATGCTGCCGTCGTCCGATGCGTTGTCTACAACAAAAATCTCATGTTCAAGATTGCCAACGGCTCGACGGATTGAGTTTAAAGCGTTCTCTAGAAAAGGACGGACGTTATAGTTAACTATGATAATGGATAGATCCATAGCATTATAGTTTATTAAAAATACTTCGGAACTTAAGTTTCCATACAAGGAAAACAGCTTCGTAAACAATTTTTTTAGACATTTTCGATTGTCCCGAAGTCCGATCGATGAAAATTATAGGTAACTCAAAGATTTTGAATCCTTTTTTCCACGCTTTAAAGTTCATTTCGATTTGAAATGCATATCCATTAGATTTGATACTATCTAAATTAATCGCTTCCAAAACGTTTCTTCGGAAACATTTGAAACCTCCCGTGGCATCTTTTATAGGTAAACCTGTGATAATCCGCGTGTATAGACTTGCTCCGTACGATAGAATGAGTCTGCGTATGGGCCAATTCAATATTCTAACGCCTCCGATGTATCTTGAGCCGAGAACAACGTCGTATTCCTGAATTTTTTCTAGAAAATTAGGAATATCGTTCGGGTTATGAGAAAAATCTGCATCCATCTCCAATATATAATCGAATTTTTTTTCAATTGCATATTTGAAACCCGCGACGTATGCTGTTCCTAATCCCATTTTTCTGGCTCGCTTCATCAAGTGTATGCGAGGATTATTTGAATGCATCCGCTCGACTATCGCCTGTGTGCCATCTGGCGAGTTGTCATCAACAACAAGAATCTCGATATCGGAGTGTTGGGATAAAACCGACTCGATAAGTTTTTGTATGTTTTCTGCTTCGTTGTATGTCGGTGTTACAACTAATGTTCTTGGCATTTCGGTTCTCACTAGATTTGTTTTACTTATAAAAGTTTTTTATCTCTGATGTTATGTATTCCTGCATCTCATAAGACAATTCTGTGTGCATCGGTAATGATATTACTTCCTTCGTCATTTGTTCTGTTACTGGTAAATACAAATCTGTCGCAGAAAAATGTGCATAAGCATTTTGACGATGAAGAGGCACCGGATAGTAGATAGCGTGAGGTATTCCTTTCGATTTGAGATAGTCGGCTAATTGGTCACGATTCAGGACACGCAAAGTGTATTGATGGTATATATGTTTAGTATAGTTTTTAACTTTCGGTATATTCACAGGCATATTCTCGAGAAGTTCATTATAAAGAACGGCTGCTTTACGGCGGGCGTGGTTCCATTCATCTAGATATTTTAGCTTCACATTCAAGACGGCAGCTTGGATAGAATCGAGCCGGCTATTGACTCCTAATAATTCGTGGTAGTAGCGAACCTTTGAACCATGGACAATAATCATGCGTAATTTATCAGCAAGTTCATCGTTGTCAGTTACACACATCCCCGCATCTCCGTATGCCCCCAAGTTTTTACTTGGGAAAAAGCTAATGCAGCCGATGTCACCGATAGTTCCGACTTTTCTCCATTTCACTTTAGGATGTTCTGTTTCATAAGACAGGTATTCAGCGCCCATAGCTTGTGCAGTGTCTTCGATAATTTTCAAGTTGTGTTTTTTCGCGATAGCGATTATCGGATCCATATCTGCTGAATGTCCATATAGATGAACGGGTATGATTGCTTTTGTATTTTTTGTAATTGCCGCTTCAATTTTTGCCGGGTCGATGTTGAAAGTATCCGATTCGATATCGACATAAACCGGTTTAGCACCTAACAGGACTATCGTCTCTACTGTTGCAACGAATGTAAAAGCAGTTGTAATTACTTCGTCTCCAGGTCCGATGTTAAGAGCCATTAGAGCAACCTGTAACGCATCTGTGCCTGAGGCGCATCCGATTGCATGTTTTACACCTAAATATTTTGCGGTATTGAACTCGAAGTCTGAAACCGTTTTGCCAAGGATGAAGTGACCGGTATCGAGTACAGCATGTATTGCCGCATCAATTTCGGGTTTAATTTTTTTGTATTGATTGACCAAGTCAACTAGTTGTAAGTTCATATGTGCCATATTATTTTAAATTTGATTTATCTTTCGAGGTTTGAAATACGATTTTAGATTTTTCTGAATTAATGTCCTTTACCTAATAAAACCACAGCTATAGTATGGAAAATAATTTTAAAGTCCATCCTTAACGACATATTTTCTATGTAAAATAAATCGTACTGGACTTTCTTCTTAACGTCTTCAATGCTTTCATCGTATTTATGTTTTACTTGCGCCCATCCGGTAATACCGGGTCGAATTTTTAACCGTCGTTTGTAAAGAGGTATTTCTTTAGAAAGCTGTTCAACAAAAAAGGGTCTTTCAGGTCTAGGGCCAATTAAGCTCATATGACCATCTAAAACATTAATGAATTGCGGAATTTCGTCCAATCTAAGTTTGCGTAAAAATTTTCCTACGCGGGTGACTCTAGGGTCATCCTTGTTTGCCCAAACCGGTCCTGATTTATGTTCGGCATCTTGAGCCATCGAACGAAACTTTATGATCTTGAAAATTTTTTCATCTTTTCCAACACGTTCCTGAGTATAAAATATTGTTCCTTTCGATTCGAGTTTAATCGCAATAGCCAAAAGAATCCAAATTGGTAAACCGAGAAAAAGTATCGAGAATGATACAGATATGTCTATTAATCTTTTGACAGCGTATTCCCACGGTTGCATTAACTCAGTAGAGATTTCAATTAATGGGAAACCGTATATTTGGTTTGTGCGCGCCTGCCCGCTTATGATGTCGTATAGGT
>JBBINX010000057.1:0-15327 GCA_037443685.1 Ignavibacteriales bacterium | reverse complement strand
AGACGGCTCAAGGTATCTACACCGAAATGCTCCAAAATAATCCAAACGAAGAACTGAAGGGAATAATTTACCGGGCTTTGGTAAATCTTTATGCAAGAGGTTTAAATGATTACGATTCCGCAAATCAGGTAATTGATAACATGGAAAATGAAATTCCTGGGAGTAAACATATCGAAATCTCACGTTTAGACCTTGCCCTTTTTACAGGCGAGAAAGTGCAGGTTGCCAGGAACGGTTTAGGTAAATCATCAACCGGTCTAAGGCATACATCGGATTCAAATGTTCCATCTCGATATAGTCTTGAACAGAATTTTCCGAATCCTTTCAATCCGACAACAGAAATATGGTTTAAACTTGGAGATGATAGTTTTATAAAGCTAAAACTCTTCGATATTTTAGGAAGAGAAATAAAAACAATGGCTGAAGGAAATTACTCAAATGGTTATCATAGATTAACTTTAAATGCAAATGAAATTTCTAGCGGAGTATATACTTATAAACTGGAGGCAACAAGTATAACTGATCCGAGTACATCTTTTGTTCAGGTGAGAAAGATGCTCCTCCTTCGTTAGCACTACGGCGGATAAATTCTTCTATTCTAGTGCAGTTTATTGCCTAAGTTTTATCAAGCCCTGACCAACCGGTCGGGGCTTGGTGTTTTAGCCCTAATAATAGTAAAAAAAATTCCAAAAAAAAATATGTTGAGAAGTTGAGACAAATTCCACAAATGGTCGTAATTGACTAAGAAAAACTATATTAATTTTAAAACCTGTACGACAGTGTCAGTCAGGCAGGTTTTAGTCTCTCGGAAAATATTTTAAGCTTGTGTATCAATCTGATGGTTTCAGCATCATTTGTGATTGTTCACCCAGTAAAAGTCATCCTTTTTGCTAATGCGAAATTACAAATCTTCAACCTAAAATCTCAATTCCAAATCTCTTACCTTCCTTGCAAAGTGGCTTTCATTGTCAGCGTCTCTTCACCACGCAAAACAACAACTTCAACTTCATCACCCGGTTTAAAATCACCTAAAAGTGATGTTAAATCATAAATGTTCTTAACAGATTTTCCACCAAACATCAGGATAACATCGTTCGTTTTAAGACCTGCTTTTTCGGCTGGTGAACCAGCACGTGTTCCATTTATTCGCATACCTTTTGAATCGTCGCCAAAATCTGGGATTATGCCAAATGAAACTCGGAAACCTCGTCCACCTTCACGCATACTAGGAGATTGTTCTATTTTTACAAATTGAGGTTTTTCTTGAACAGCATCCATTTGTTGCATAATACCTATTACAAAATCGGTAACCATTTTTTGTCCCTCATAATTTATCAATTGCCAATCATCGGAAGGATTGTGATAATCTTTGTGCAAACCTGTGAAGAAAAATAAAACCGGTATCTCCTTACTGTTAAAACTTGCGTGGTCGCTCGACCCAAAACCGTCTTGCCCAAGTTTCAACTTAAAAAGAGAATCTTGATTTTGTTTTTGAATTATATCGTTCCACACCGGCGAAGTTCCAACTCCTTGTATAGTCAGGACACTGTCTTTTAATCTACCAATCATATCTAAATTGATCATCGCAACGCACCTATCGAGTGGCAGGGAAGAATTTTTCACATAGTATGCCGAACCAAGCAATCCAAGTTCCTCTCCCGAAAAAGCTGCGAAAACGTATGTCCGTTTCAATCGTGATTGATGCGAAGATAAACTTTGTGCAATCTCTAAAAGTCCTGCAGTCCCGGAAGCGTTATCATCGGCACCGTTATGAATTGCAATTGTGTCGGAAACAAGTGAACCCGAACCTGCACCACCTAATCCGAGATGATCAAAGTGAGCTCCGATTACGATATACTCATTTTTTAAAGAGTCGTCAGTTCCTTCTAAATACCCAATAACGTTTGCCGTGTTAGCATATATTTTTTGAATTTCGGTTCGGAGAGTTACTGATGTATTCTCAAAAGGAAACGAGTTAGATTTTTTATTTTCGTTAATGGATTTTTGAATTGATATTAAATCTTTGCCTTTTAACTTCAATAACGAATTGGCAGCGATCTGATTAAGTTGTATAACTGCGATACCCGAGTTCATAGAACCCCTTTCGTTTCGCAACGGAAGGAGAGAAGCGTTTGCTTCATCAACAGGACCTGTAACAAAAATTACACCTGCCGCTCCTTTATCGCGCGCCGTCATTATTTTTTTTGTGTAGGAAGAGTACGAGGCAAAATTGCTTGCAGGGTTGTTTCCGTCAGGCGAGTATCGCAATATTACTGCGACCTTGTCCTTCACATCGATTCCTGCATAATCATTGTAATGCAAAGTGTCAGCTTCGATGCCGTAGCCGACAAATACAAGTTCTGCTATTATTGAGGTATCGCTCGAAAAATTCATCGGTCTAAAATCGACGTCGGGTGTGAAGTTTAATGTTTTACCGTCAATATTAAAAGCGAGCGTGTTGTTTTTACCAACTTTTAATTCCGAAACAAACTTGAAGTTCTGAAAATATGTTCCGTTGTCGCCAAGTAGTTTTAGTCCATATGATTTGAATTCTTTTGCAATGTAATTTGCGGCTAGTTCGTTCCCCTTAGTTCCCGAGCGTCTGCCCTCAAGTTCATCAGAAGCCAAATACATTATGTGACGTTGAAGTTCCCCGACTGTAACATCTTTAGAAATAATAATCGGCTCAGTTGAACTGCAGCCAATAATGATTGTAAGAACTAGAAGTATTGATAATAGCTGTTTCATACATGTTCCTATTTACAAATTGATTCTGAAATTTGAGTTTTTTAAATATAATGATTTAAATTTAAAATAATATAAGGAAAATAACAAAATCTTGAACGTGCGGGTTACTTTAAATGTGAGTTGCACACGCGATTAGTAGATAAGGTAGCTAAAGTCATTTATCTTGATTTATTATAATCATTGAACTGATCAAGAAATCGTACTAGATATCCGATTTATCCACATTGAACAATCTAGATTAAACCCTTTTCTTATTTTTTCGTCCAATAGATTAGTTATTATGTTTTATCTTTTATACTTGATTTTATAAATTATTCAGTATATATTATTACAACATTATTGCGATAATATGAAATTCTATTTGTTATTACTTCCTGCTACCTTCCTATTTACACTTCAACAGACTGCATTGACTCAAAATCCCGGAGACAACATTTTTGCAGGAATACAGGTACATACTATCAATATTCGCTTTCTTCAACCGAATTACTGGGATTCCTTAACGATCTATTATTATCAAGGAGATGAACAGTACATTCCTGCCACAGTGATTGTAAATGGAGAGACATATGACAGCGTCGGTGTGCGTTTCAAAGGTCAATCCTCTTTTACTCATCCAAATAATAAAAAATCATTTCGCTTAAGTTTTGACGAGTTTCGAAGCGGGCAGAGATGGGACGGGTTGAAAGGTGTTCATGTGAACAACTGCTGGGAAGACCCAACTCTAATGCGTGAAAAAATTCATCTCGACTTCTGCCGTGATGCAGGTGTTGCTGCACCACGTGCAAACTTTACCCGACTTCTCATTAATGATACACTATTTGCATTTTATTCGCTAGTTGAGCATGTGGATAAGCGGTTTCTAAGTTCCCGGTATATTGATAATACCGGAGATCTGTTTAAAGCCGTAGATGGCTTCGGTACTGGTGACACCGTCCTTTCGGATTTTCGTTGGCTCGGAAATGATACAACCTTGTACCTGAACCGCTATGAATTAAAAACTGAAGAATCTACAAGCGGTTGGAGAAAACTTGTTGCTGTAATCGATACACTCAACAATTCGATTACGACAGTATCATCTCTACCAACAAAAGTGAATTTGAATGCACTCTACAAAGCTTATGCGACTGATATTCTTTTCGGTAACCTCGATTCATACATCGGGACTTCTCGAAATTTTTATTCTTATTTTCACCCGGTCACTGGTAAACTCGAATGGATTGTATGGGACACAGGCCTTAGTTTTGGCGCTTATCCTGGTAGTGGAGTTTCCAATATCGAAAACCTGAGCGTAACTTACGTTCGGAATCCAATTATGAGACCGATGTTTGGTAAGGTTCTGAATACGCCGGAATTGAAATACAATTACCTTCTTACTATCTGCAATATTCATAAAGGATTTTTTTCTCAAGCTCGACTTTTTCCACATATTGACAATATCGCAAACGCTATCCGCGCATATGTTTATGAAGATCAAAGAAAAATGTTTACAAATCAACAGTTCGAAACAAACATTGTAAGTGATATTACAGTTTCGAGTGGTCGCAAACCAGGATTAAAATCATTCATAACACTCAGGCAAGCAAATGTACAAAATCAACTAACAAATCTCGGAGTTAATTGCAACTTCAGTGTAAACCCCGGCGATATAGTTATCAATGAATTTATGACACAAAACGATTCGATTCCGGATCCTGCAGGAGAGTTTGATGACTGGATAGAATTGTATAATAACACAACTAATACAATCAACCTCAGCGGTTTGTATCTTACAGATGATGACGCTAATCCGACGAAGTGGCAATTTCCCACAAACACATTGATAACTCCAAACGGCTTCCTGATTGTGTGGGCAGATGAAAATATAGGCCAAATCGGGTTACACGCAAATTTTCAACTTTCAACAAGCGGTGGATATATTCGTTTATCCAACACCGATGTTAGCATCCTTGATTCAATCTCATATAATTTGCAAGCAGCAAATCGTTCTATGGCTCGCGTTCCAAATGGCACTGGTCCCTTCGTGCAAGGAAGACCAACATTCAACGCACATAATGGGAATTTTATTATCCCTGATCCAATTATGACGACTATCATTCTTCCGCAAGTTATTCAAGGCATCAACGGAACAAACTCTAATCGTATCCCTTTTGCATACAGGTCCAAAATAACAGGGTTATTGGCTAACACAACATATCGGTATTTAAATCAGATTGTTACCTCAGCAGATGCTGCTACTGTAAATGGAGCTGGAAATTGTATCTATGTACAATCTACGGGCGATTTTATTCGGACTTCAAGTCCAAGTCTTGCCACAACAGGAAACTACGGAACCTTCACAACAGATGCCACAGGATCTTTCGAGGGATGGTTTGTTACGGAACCGACAGGCAATGCACGCTTTGTACCTGGTAAGTATATATTTATGCGAATTTCCATTAATAATGGTTCATCGGGGACAACTGTTGAATACAGAGTTACTTCAAATGATTCAATTAGGATCGTAAAGCTAACTACTGCCTTAAGCGACAGTACAGGCACGGGACTACGATGCACAAGTTCGGCCGACCCGAAAGATTTTGTGTTCGCTTATGATAACACAATGGGCGCAGGTCGTCCTATTTCCGGTTCATTCATTGAAAGCGACGGATCACCAAATACAATTTCTAACAATTACGCTTCATTTTATGCTAATAGTGTAAACGGTATTGATGGCGCTTTCGGAATCGTTCTGCCAAACGCATTGCCGAATGGTATCCGACGGTTTCATCGTTATTCATTAACTGACGGCGCTCTTATAGCAACCGCCACAGATGGGGATGGTATATGGCCTAGCGGAGCATGGACAATTAATCCTTCAGGTGGAATAACAGAGATAGTCCTAACGGGAGATGACGTTAGCTTGGCAACAGATATTTCTCTGGAGAAGGAATTACCGTCGAGTTTTCTGTTGTCACAGAACTATCCTAATCCATTTAATCCTATGACAACAATTTCCTTTTCTTTACCGACAGAACAATTTGTCAAATTAGAAGTGACTAATCTAATTGGTCAACATATAGCAACAATAATCAACGAACGTCGACCTGCCGGCGTATATTCTTTAAATTTCGATGCATCCTCGCTTTCCAGCGGAATATATTTTTACAAGTTTACAGGAGGTACTTTTGTACAAATCAAACGAATGACTTTTATTAAATAGGACAAGAATAACATGAAAAATACATTTTTATATATCTTTTTCTTTTTACTATTTGTATCACAATTATTTTCACAACAATGGTTTTGGCAAAATCCTCTCCCACAGGGAAATAATTTATTTTCGACAAAATTTGTTGATGCAAACACAGGTTACGCTGTTGGTGCCAGTGGTTCAATTATTAAAACAACTAACAGTGGAGCAAATTGGGTTGCTCAGTCAAGCGGAACAACTATTCAGCTCACATCTGCTTGCTTCACAGACATCAACAACGGTTATGTTGTTGGAGATGAAGGTACTATCCTCAAAACAACAAATGGTGGAACGGAATGGACAATTCAATACACTGAACCTTCAACTCTTCTTTCTTCCGTCTCTTTTACTGATGCAAGCACTGGCTGTGCAGTCGGTGGTCCAAATACCGCACTGGGCAGCACTATTTTATGGACTACTAATGGAGGAACAAATTGGATGAGCCAATCTGCAAGCACAATCAATCCTTTAACATCTGTATATCTATTAGATGCAACAACCGGTTTTGCTGTTGGCATTGGAGGAACAATTCTTAAAACAACTAACGCCGGAACAAATTGGCACGGTCAGACGAGTGGTACGATCAACATTCTTTATTCTGTCGACTTTATTTCGAACAATATCGGATATATAGTTGGTGATGGTGGAACTATTCTTAAAACAACTAACGGGGGGACAAATTGGATAAAACAAACGAGTGGAACATTTAACGGTTTACAATCAATACGATGTGTCGATGCTAACATATGTTATGCTGTAGGTTTCTTTGGAACAGTACTAAAAACAACAAATGGCGGAACAAACTGGGTTAACCAGTCGAGCGGAATAACTTTCATGCTTCAATCAATAGATGTTATTAATGATAACATCGGTTTTACTGTCGGGGAGTTTGGTAAAATTCTTAAAACAACAAACGGGGGAACCAGCTGGATAACTCTGTCGAAAGGAATAACCCAATCTCTGTACGGTATCCACCTTACTAATGCTAGTTCTGGTTACGTTGTTGGAGATTACGGAACAATCCTCAAAACAATTGACGGTGGAACTAACTGGATTAGTCAGTCAAGTGGAGTTACAGATTTACTGCAATCAGTTTTATTCACAGACGCGAACACAGGATATACAGTTGGAGATTATGGAACAATACTAAAAACTACTAATGGGGGATCTGTTTGGTCAAGTCAGAACAGTGGTACATTCGATTGGCTGCTATCCGTATCATTTCCTGAGACAAACATAGGCTACGTATCGGGGTTTTTTGGAACAATTTTAAAGACTACGAATGCAGGGACAACTTGGTCGAGTTTGATGAGCGGAACAATAGACAATCTCTATTCTATTAACTTTATTAATACAGATACCGGTTACGCGATCGGGGGCGACGGTTATGGAAGTAACGGAATAATTCTCAAAACAACTAACGGAGGAACAAATTGGATAAATAAATACACCGATCAATCATCCATGTTCATGTCGGCGGGGTTTTATGATGAAACCACGGGATTTGTTGTTGGTTATAATGGTACAATATTAAAAACAACTGATGGAGGATCAATTTGGACAAGTCAAGAAAGTGGAACATTTAGTTCATTGAATTCTATTTATCTTGTTAATGCAACTATCGGATTTATCGTAGGATATAATGGAACGATATTAAGAACAACTAATGGAGGAGCGGATTGGACGAAACTAATGAGTGGGACAAGTAATCAATTAAATGCTATTTACTTTGCCGATGCAAACATCGGTTACATAACTGGCAGCGGTGGAACAATACTGAAAACGACGAACGGCGGTGCTACATTCTTCAAAGATGAAGATCCCAAACCGAAAAATTTCAACCTATCGGCAAATTATCCGAATCCGTTCAACCCTATAACAACAATAAATTTTCAGCTTCACGGTCCTACTCAAGTGAAATTGCATGTATTTGATTTCCTAGGCAGATATGTTACAACCTTGGTCGATGAATATAAAGATGGCGGATCTCACACTATTCAATTCGATGCATCTAACCTTTCCACAGGTGTTTATTATTATCAATTGATTGCAGGTTCAGCTAATCAAACAAAACGAATGATATTTATAAAATAAAAATGGTATGAAAAGGAAATTTATGTTACAAAAAAAACAATTTATTTTTCTGTTAATTTTATGTCTAATCTATTTACCACATTTTGCATTAACACAGGCATTTCAGGGTTATACGTTATATGCGCCCAATAATACAAAAAACATCTACCTGATAAATATGAATAATACGATAGCTCGTAGTTGGACAGCAAGCAGAACCGGAGGATATTCGACGTACCTTCTAGAGGATGGTTCTATTCTTAGGACAGCTCTTCCCTCTAGTGCTCAAATAAATGGTGGTGGAGCTCAGGGGGTTGTTCAGAAAATTTCCTGGAGTGGTACCTTATTGTGGGAATATACTTATAGCGGCTCTACATATCGCGCACATCATGATATTGAACCGATGCCAAACGGAAACGTGTTAATTATCGCCTGGGAAGTGAAAACAGCAGCACAAGCAGTACAGGCAGGTCTAAACCATAGTGCTTCGATCTGGCCCGATCATATCATTGAAGTACAACCGGTTGGTACGAACGGTGGGAACATTGTTTGGCGATGGCATTTCTGGGATCACTTAATTCAGGATTTCGACCCAACAAAGAATAATTATGGAGTTGTAGCAGATCATCCTGAATTACTGGATATTAATGTAGGAAGTACAGTCGGCGACTGGATGCACGTCAACGGAATCAGCTACAACCCGTTATTGGATCAAATCGTCTTCTCTTCTCATAATCTAAATGAGATTTATGTTATTGATCACAGCACAACGATACAGGAAGCGGCCGGTCATACCGGCGGCCGTTGGGGAAAAGGTGGGGATATCCTGTATAGATGGGGTAAACCAGCCAACTATCGTGCGCCAGGTACTCAGGTTTTTAGAGTTGTTCATTGTTCTGCGTGGATACCCGACAGTCTCCCCGGGGGTGGGCATATCATCGCATTTAACAACCGAGAGGGATTAGGTACATCAATGATTGTTGAGATTATCACACCTACAGATAGTAGTGGAAATTATATAAGAGTTCCAGGGACTGCCTATGGACCTACAGAGCCGATTTGGAGCTATACTGCTTCCAATTTTTACTCTAATCATCTTGGTGGAGTTCAACGCTTACCCAATGGAAATACACTGATAGCTCAATCAACAAGCGGACGTATGTTTGAAGTAACTTCTGCAGGTACAGTCGTATGGAACTACCAGCCAGGAGGGGAAATCGTACGAGCGCTTCGATATCCACCAGACTACTCTGGCTTAAGTAATCTCACTAATGCTGATGAGGATGCAACCGACGATATACCAAGACGTTTTCAATTATCCCAAAACTACCCCAATCCTTTCAATCCCGCGACAATTATCAATTATCAATTGCCAATTGACAGTTGGGTAACACTGAAATTGTATAACGTCCTCGGACAGGAAGTGGCAATTTTAGTAGATGAGAAGAATAAAGCTGGAAGCCACGATTTCGATTTTCGATGTTCGGATTTCGGACTTTCAAGCGGCGTATATTTTTACCGGCTTGTGGTGAGTCCTACCGAACAACCACACACAAAAAGTTTTGTACAAACAAAAAAACTTTTATTGATGAAATAGTATCGATTGATTCCAGAAATGTACTGCTGCTTCGGTTCACGAATTGGGACGGAATGAGAGCTTGCTTTTCTTTCGAAACAATTCGGGAAACGATAAAATGGTCATTATCACTTTTAATTCAATCTTACGTTAATTTGACTTTGTATCATATTTTCTCTATTTTTTCATTGAAAAAATTTGAATGCTTATGAATCTGAAAGATACTTTAAGTAAAGAAATAATTAACGCAACCAAAACCGGTGATAAAATCCGTTTAGAAACCATCCGAGGATTACGTGCCTCTTTGTTAGAAAAAGAAATCGAAAAACGCCCTAACACAATTACTCAAGATGATGAAATAGGAGTGTTAATATCCTCAGCCAAAAAACATAAAGAAGCTATTGAAATGTACGAGAAGGGGGGACGCACTGAATTGGCTGAAAAAGAAAAAAGTGAACTCAAAATAATTGAGGAGTTTTTACCAAAACAACTTTCTGCTGAAGAAGTTAAATTAATTATTCAAAATATAATTAAAAACTCTGGAGCGACTTCACAAACAGATTTTGGAAAGGTAATGCCGCTTGTTATGAAGGAGTTAAAAGGTAAAGCAGACGGAAAATTTATTGCAGAAATCGTTAAAAACAATCTAGGAGGACTCACATGAATTTCGTTGATATTCTTACGATCTTAACGCTCATTTTGTTTGCCTTATTGGGTTTTAAGGACGGTTTTTTTAGAAAAATAATTGGAATTTTTACTTTTTTTATTGCCTTTATTGCTGCAACAAAATTGATGGATCCGGTAGGCGACTGGATAGTGGATTGGTTCGAATTTGCTCCTTTCTTTTCATATCCCCTCGGTTTTTTCTTATCTTTTCTTATCGTAATCTTTGTAATTAATATACTTTTTCGATTATTGGGTCCAAAAGCCACAGTGTTAAGTATTTTAAACAGGATATTCGGCGCACTACTGGGAGCAGCTCAAGGTTTATTAATTGCAAGTTTATTTTTAATAGTTCTTAAATTTGCAAATTTACCTTCCGAACAATCCAAGAGGGAGTCTGTTTTTTATAATAATATTATTGAGTTAGCTCCAAAGGTATTCGACACGGTACTTGCCATAGTTCCTGATTCTAAAACGTTTTTCGATGAAATCGAAAAAAACCTTGACCGTTACAAGAAAAATACAAATGAAGAACAATCAGAATAATCGATGCTGGAGTTTTTAAATTCATATAGTAAGTTAGAATTACCCAAAATTATTAATCATATCCTACGTTACTCCGTTTCAGAGTTAGGAAAGGCTCGAATAAAGAGTATCACACCATCAAATTTACTTCAGGAGATAAAGTATAACCTCGACCTGACTACCGAAATGAAACAACTGTTAGAGACAGACGATCCGCTACCTATACACGGATTGACTGATATTTCAACTCATTTGAACAAAGCAGGTATCGAAGATTATATAATTCAGGGTCTAGAATTACATCATATTTCTAACTTTTTAAAAATATCAAGAAATATATCTTCATATTTCAATCGAAGAAAATCAAAATACATCCTTTTAAATGAAATAGTTAGACCACTTTATATCGATAAAATTATAGAGTTTAATATTGATAGAGCTATTGATGAAGATGGAAATATTAGGGACGGTGCGTCGGCTGAGCTTAAAAATATCCGTCGCGAAATTACCAGTAAATCTGAATTGTTACGAAAAAGATTGGATTCTATATTAAAAACAGTTTCAGCACAGGGCTGGGCACAAGAAGAAATAATTACTACTCGCGATTATAGGATGGTAATTCCAGTTAAAATTGAGAACAAGAACAGAGTTCCTGGCTTTATTCATAGTTCGTCGGCGAGCGGTGTTACAGTTTTTATCGAGCCAGCAGAGACACTCGAAATGAATAACGATATTAGAAGTTTGCATTTTCAAGAAACTCGCGAAATTGAAAAAATCTTGAAAGAACTCACAAACCAAATCCGAAAAGTAAAGCAGGAAATTACTGTAAATATTGAAATTCTAGGTATTATAGATTTTCTGCAAGCAAAAGCAAATTACTCGATAGAGATTTTAGGCTCTGCTCCCAAAATATTTTTAAAAGGTTCCGTCAATTTAATCGAAGGTAGGCATCCTATCCTTCTGATGCGCCATAAAAGGGAGGAAGTAATTCCATTGTCATTTGAAATCGGAAATGAAAACACAACACTGATAATTACTGGTCCAAATGCCGGCGGAAAAAGTGTTGCTATAAAAACATTCGGATTACTTGCGCTGATGCTTCAGTCTGGATTGCACATTCCAGCATCACCTGAATCGGAATTAGGTATTTATAATAAAATATTTGTAGATATCGGCGATGAGCAATCTATCGAAAACGATTTAAGCACATTCTCATCGCATCTTGCAAATTTAAAAGTGATAGTCAATGAAGTCGATGAAAATAGTTTAGTATTGATTGACGAAATAGGAGCGGGAACTGATCCAATAGAGGGAAGCGCAATTGCCGAAGCTATTTTAGAACATCTCACCAAAATACGAGCACATACACTTGTAACTACGCACCACGGTACACTTAAAGCTTTTGCTCACGAAACACCTGGTATTGAAAACGCTTCGATGGAGTTCGACCACATCACTTTACAACCTACATATAAGTTTAAAGCGGGCATTCCAGGCAGTAGTTATGCATTGGAAATGGCAAAGCGTATGGGAATTCCTGATTATTTAATTAAACGGTCCAATGAATTTAGAGGCGAGTCTCAACATAACCTTGAAAACCTATTAGCAGATCTCGAAAATCAATCCCAAATATTCAAAAAAGAGCTTATAACTGTAAGATCTGAAAGAATACAATTAGAAAATCTCATTTCTGAATACACTCTTAAAAATAAATCTTTACAAAAAGAAATTAAAGAAATTAAATTAAAAGCTTTAGAAGAAGCAAAGAATATTATCGCAAAAGCTAATTCCACACTCGAAAAAACTGTTCAACAAATACGTAATGAGAGTGGTAGTAAATCTGCCATAAAAAATGCACAAGCTATTATTGCTAAAGTAAAAGAAGAACAGAAATTATTATCAGAAGATTTACAAAATGCAGATAATATTGATACAGCACAAGATGTATTAGTCGGCGATTTCGTTAAATTGAAAGACGGAAATGAGACTGGTCAGATAATTGAAAATTTGGGAGATAGTCAGTTTAATATTCTTTTCGGTCAAATTAAACTAAAAGCAAATAAAAATAATTTAGTTAAAGTAGAAAAGAAGGAAAAGAGTTATACTACCCACGGAAGTGTCCTTACAACTGATACAGAAAACCTGTCACGCGAGATAGATTTACGTGGAATGTCAGGTGAAGAAGCTATAAATACAATAGATAAATTTATAGACGACGCAATTTTGCGTGGATTACATCGAGTTGATTTGATACATGGTAAAGGAACAGGTGCACTAAAAAAACACATTTCCGAGTACCTGAAAAAACATCCTTCCGTACAATCTTTCCGTTTAGGAGAGTGGAACGAAGGAGGATATGGTGTAACTGTTGTTGAGCTCAAATGAAAAAACAGATAAAAAAATTACTAATAGCTAACAGGGGAGAGATAGCTGTTAGAGTGCTACGATCAGCAAAAGAAATGGGAATCACAACTGTAGCGATTTACTCGGAAGTCGATAGATTAATGCCACACGTTCGCCTTGCAGACGAAGCATATTGCATTGGCAAAGCCACCGCAACCGAAACTTATCTGCAGAAAGAAAAAATTATAAATGTTGCATTAGAATCTAATTCTAATGCCATTCATCCGGGTTATGGTTTTTTATCTGAAAACGCTGGATTTTCAAAAATGGTGAATGATGCAGGAATTTTATTTGTCGGACCACCAGCAACCGCAATCAAATCGATGGGCGATAAAACAGCAGCTCGTAAACTTGTGAAATCAGCTGGTGTGCCTATTGTTCCTGGTACTGATGGACCGATTTTGGATATTAGTGAAGCATCTATTTTCGCTAGTAAATTTGGGTTCCCGGTTTTATTAAAAGCTGCAGGGGGTGGCGGCGGTAAGGGTATGCGGATTGTGAACAGTTCCGATGAACTTGCCTCAGCATTTCGTAGTGCACAATCTGAAGCTCAATCAGCGTTTGGTGATAACCGTATTTATGTCGAAAAATACTTAGAAAACCCTCGACATATCGAATTCCAAATTCTTGCAGATAAATACGGTAATGCAGTTCATATAGGTGAACGCGAGTGCTCTATTCAACGGAGACATCAAAAAATTATAGAAGAATCCCCATCTGTAATTATCACACCTGAAATGAGAAAAAAAATGGGTGAGTCGGCAGTTAGAGCGGCTTTGAGTGCTGGTTATGTTAATGCCGGAACAATCGAGTTCTTGGTTGATAAACATCGGAATTATTACTTCTTAGAAATGAACACTCGACTACAAGTGGAGCATCCTGTAACTGAAATGATAACTGGTATCGATTTGGTAAAAGAACAATTACACATAGCGATGGGAGAATCTCTGAGATTTAATCAGGATGAGATAAAATTCAATGGTCATGCTTTAGAATGCAGAATATATGCTGAGGATTCGGAAAATAATTTTCTTCCGTCTATCGGTACAATTACCAAATTACACTCTCCGCAGGGATTCGGTGTCCGCGAAGATAGAGGAGTAGATGTGGGTAATGAGATATCAGTCTATTATGACCCGATGATATCAAAACTAATTGTTTGGGCTAAAACTCGGGACGAAGCAATAGCTCGTTCAACACGAGCGTTGAATGAGTATGAATTGGCTGGCGTTAAAACCAATATCAATCTTTGCAAATGGATAATTAATCATCCAAAATTTATAGAAGGAAATTTCGATACACATTTCTTGAATGAAAATTACGACGCTAAAAAAATGAAAACCAGTATGACTGATATACGAAAAGTATTAAGTGGAGTGGCATGCATTATTCATAAATACGAAATGACAGAAAACAATGAAAACGAATTAGATTCAAGAAACCGTTTACATAGTAATAAATGGAAATTGAAGCGACACGAAGAGATCAAACGTTCGAATGCCTGAATATAATATATATATTGAAGAAAATGAGTATCAAGTAGATGTCAATTCGAAGAATGATTTAACAATCGACGGGAAAAATCATAGAGTCGATTTTGTTAAACTAAACGATGGACAATATTCTGTTATTTTTGATAATGAAGTATATGAGGTAAATGTTGCTAAACAAACAAATTCATTATTTACTATTAGTGCATACAATGAGATGTATGATTTACTGATTGAAGATGAGCAAGCTCAATTACTTAAAAAGTTTACTAAGAAAGAAAGCGCTAGTAAGAAAGAATTGATCGTTAAAGCACCGATGCCCGGTTTAGTTTTAAAAGTTGAGGTAAAAGTTGGTCAAGCAATCTCTGCAGGTTCAGGTTTGATAATATTAGAAGCGATGAAGATGGAAAACGAGATTAAATCAACTCGAAGCGGTATTGTAAAAGAGATAAAAGTAGCTGAAAAAATCGCTGTTGAGAAGGGTGAAGTTTTAATGATTCTGGAATAACATTTGACTTTTAAAAAATATTTGCTTAATATGGCTCGTAAAAACAGCATTCTAAAATAACAATATCATTAACAAATCATGGAGATATCTATGAAATTCTTTACTAATC